>JAAVBM010000066.1 GCA_014803505.1 bacterium
CGAGGGCGGCCGCACATTTTGAAGTTTATGTCAATATATTTTTTGAAATTAGTGAGAAAATTAGGTTACACCTCTATGACGAATCAAGGTCTTGTTCTTAACTAACTGACATTGTTTCATATAAGAACTTTTCCGGAAGTTCTACCTTAAAATCTACTGCCAGATCCCGGAAATTCTGCGGTGTGATCGTCTGCAGCTTATCGGGACGCATGGACAGCATTTTTACGAGAATCTCTGCGGATTTCTCTACCGTATGCATCAGTCCGAAGGTCAGGTCGAAATCTTCTCCGGAACAGAACATTCCATGGTGCGCCCAGATAGCCACATCATACTGCTTCATCAGCTCGCTGGTCGCCACAGCGATATCTCTCCCGCCAGGAACCATCCAGTGTACCACACCGACACCAGAAGGAAACACAACTGGACACTCGGTAGCCATCTCCCACAGCTCTCTTGTAAACACCTCATCCTTAAGCGGAAGGACAAAAGTCAATGCAATCACATTGGTCGTGTGGGCGTGATAGATTACACGATGAGTACCGCCAGACGCTGCTTTCTTCACCTCGTGGTTCATCAGGTGACTTGGCAGTTCGCTGGTCGGTCTGCCGCCGTTTGCGAGTCCCCAGAGAATACGGTAGTTCTCCCCTTTTTCATCCAATTCAATAATACAAGTACTGTCTTCCGGATCCAGTATCACATTGCGGAAATACTTTCCGCTTCCGGTCACCATAAAATATTCTCCGGCAAGGGTCGGAACAGATGTGCCGATCGGTTTCCACTCACCGCCTGTTGACAGGCTGTCTTTGACCTCGGCTACTTCTTCCGGCTTAATACGGTAAGACAGGTTGCCGCCATTTCTCTCATGCCAGCCCTGCTCCCAGCCGTCATTACACATACGGATAAAACCCTGCACAAACTTAGCATCTAATACTTTCATATAACTACTTCCTTTCTCTGAAATAAAATAGCCTATCTTGTAATAATATCTACCGGCACATTAAAAAACTTTGCAACCTTTACAATCGTATCGATATGTCTGCCTGTTGCTGCCGCCATATGATGGGTAGGTCCGGCTTCGCTCCATCTGTTACAGAATTCTCTCGCCCCACAACTGAAACGTGTCCGCATATTGGTGTCACCGAAAGTAAAGATGGGCCCCTCCTCATTGACTCCCTCGGCCACAACAAATTTAAAATGACCGTCCCTGTCCTGCGTAATGCCCAGATAAGTGACCGGACCGAGGTAAGGATAGAACTGGGTCAGATAACCGCCTCCCGTCTTCCCGTGAAACACGGGTACGATTTTCATGGTAGGCTTCTGCTCGGAAATAGCAGCATCGCCGGAACCGCTGTGTCCGATAATGCAGATATCCTTCCCAAAATCAATAGAGTACATCTCAGACAACTGTCCGGTACCGGAAATCGTCTTTAAGATACTCATCGCCATGGCAACCTTAATATCGCCCTCAACGGCACAGGCAATCCCCTGCTTGATGAGCATGGAGAAAGCGGGAATCAACATGCTGTCTAAGACACCTGCCTTACCCTGTGCAAAACCGTCGTAATGAGAGGCAATGAAAGCGATCTGCTCCTCCTTGACCCACTCTTCAAATGCGACAACATATTTTGCCATTTCCCAGACCTTCTCAATCGTGCCACCGCCTTCTATGTCAAAGGTATCAAGAATGTCCTGCGCTTTTGCCCGGATAGCGTCATCATCCGTAATATGATCGGCAATCGCCCACATCTTCTCCCAGTCAAACTGCTTGGTATAAAGAAACATCCTGTGATAGAGATTGGTTTCATCGATATACAGATCCATCATGCCCGGATACGGGCGGCCGATCTGTGCCAGATTGGTGTCTCGGAAACGGCGGCGCACCTGAGCCGCACGACACCATGCTTCGATCTCTGCCTGAACCTCGGGGTCACCGCCCTCTACCACACCGGTAATAACAGCGTGACGCTTACCTGCTCGCTCCAAGTCCGCTACCATCTCTCCCACAGCACCGCAGGCGTACAACTCACCCAACCATGTTGCCGTATCGGTATTCTCATAATCAGGCGCTTTCTTCTTCTGAATATTCACCAGCACAACCGGCACATCCAGATCCCGGACTGCTGGAAGCATATTATAAGAGGTGGCATACGTCAGCAGCTGCAGAATCACAAGATCCACGTCCGCCGCACGGAACTTATCCCCGGCTGTCTGCGCCAGTTCTTTTGTGGTAACGATACCGCCGTCCACAATCTCCACCGTATCCGGAATCGTCTTCTTAAACGCTTCATACTGCGCCTCAAATTCCGGTACCAGTGACGGGAACTGCGGCAGATATGCTCCCAGCGCAATCGAAAAGACACCGATTCTTGCCTTTGTATTTACTAACATCATGAACCCTCCTTTTTATGATTTAACTTCATACTTATTAATATCAAACGATTCTTTCACACACGCCCTTGCTTCTTTTAAATCCGCAAATTCCTGATTATACAGCATTTGCACCAGAAGATTTCCGATTGCCGTAGCCTCCCCCGGTCCGGCATAGACCGTGCGCCCCGTGTACTTTGCCGTGACCTGATTCAGATACTCTGCGTTGGAACCGCCGCCCACCACGTGAATCCTGTCATATTTCGAGCCTGTCATCTGTTCAATCTGTTCAATGGTTTCCGCATAACATTTGCCGAGACTGTTGTAGATTACCGCCGCAATCTCCCACTCACTCTGCGGCACCTGCTGCCCGGTCTTCTCGCAGTAATCCTTTACCGCATTGATCATACTCTTCGGAGCTAGGAAACCGTTGTCATTACAATCCACGATAGAAGAAATCGTCTGCTTGGATGCCTGATCACAGATGTAAGCATAAGAGTATTCCTCTGCAAATTCTTTCCGTACAGACTGAATCATCCAAAGCCCCATGATATTTTTCAGATAACGGAAACGATAGTCATAGCCACCCTCGTTCGTCAGGTTCCGCTTCATACTCTCCATCGTACAGTCCGCCGCCATAAGCTCCGTTCCCATCAGAGACCATGTGCCCGAACTGATATACAGTACGTTTTCTTCAGTAGTCGGTATGGCCGCCACTGCCGATCCTGTATCATGGGTAGCCGGCAGGACCACCTGACAATCAAAACCGACTTCCTCCTGAATCTTCTGACTGAAATTCCCCACATAGGAACCCGGCTTACTGATTTCACCGAAAATCTTCCGAGGATATCCCAGTCTGTCAATTAGGTCATAATCCCAGTCCTTCGTAACGGGACTTACCAACTGCGACGTCGTGGCATTGGTGTACTCCGTCCTTTTTACCCCAGTCAAAAGAAAGTGGAAGTAGTCCGGAATAAATAACAGATTCTCCGCTTTCTTCAGTAACTCCTGCTCCTGTTGTTTCACTGCCATCAACTGATAGATCGTATTAAAGATCTGTTTCTGAATGCCTGTTTTGCCGTACAGCTCTTCCGGTGATATGATTTCATATACCTTCTCGTCCATTCCGCCGGTTCTGCCGTCCCGGTAACCATAGGTTTTGCCCAAAACCTGATCCTTCTCATCCAGAAGCACATAATCCACGGCCCATGTATCAATTCCCATAAAGGACGGAATTTTGCCGATCTCCTTGCAGCGCTTTAATCCTTCTTTAATTTCAAAAAACAACGCTTCCAGATTCCAGCACAGAGAACCGTCCCTGTGTTCCATACCGTTGGGGAAACGGTAGATCTCTTCCAGATGTAGTTTTCCTTCCTCGAGACTTCCGAGTATATGCCGCCCGCTGGATGCCCCGATATCGACTGCAAGATAGTAATTCCGCATATCTTTTTCCTCTCTTTAAGCCATGAAATACCCATTGATTTTAAATTAAAACTCTTCTAATACAAAGCCTTCAGACACCTTCTTGAGTTCCACCGCTGTCTGTGCATTCTGGCGTGTTTCCTGATAAATATCGTTGGTTGCCGCAGAGAGATCTATGACATTGCCTGCAACATTCTGAATGCCCAAAGCGCTTTCCTCGACAGACGATGAGACACCACTGATATTCTGAACAACCGATGAAATCTGCTGGTTTATGGAATCAACACTGCCTTGTATTCTGCTCATAATACCAGAAACATTATCTGCATCATTTAAGTACTGTTCTGACATCGTCTCAAACTTCTTATAATCTTCCATGATATCCGCATCGACAAAGTCCAACATCTTCTTGCTGCACGCGCTCAAAGATTGTACAACAGATATAATCTTGTTGTTTAATTCCTGTATTGCGGCAACATTTGTCTTACTGTTATCTGCCAGATTGCGAATTTCCTCCGCCACGACTGCAAATCCTCTGCCGGATTCTCCTGCCCTTGCCGCTTCAATGGCTGCATTTAATGCCAACAGATTCGTTTGGTCGGCAATGCTTAAGATCGTTGCAGTCAATTCATTTACTTTATCAATGCTTCGGCTTTCCTCGATGTCTCTCGACATTGTGCCTTTGATTGACTCAACCATCTTTTCCGATTTTTGTCTGCTCTGTGTGGTTTGTATACGAATATATCTGGCTCTCTCTTTTAAATCGGCTGCGAAGTCTGTTCCCTCATCCACCTTCACCGTAATATCGTCTGTTTCACCGGAAATCCCCTGCATTTCACTCTTCATCTGATTGACCAGTGACGAAACTTCCTCGCTCCCTGCGGAAAGTTCTTCCATCACTGACGACAAATCAGTGATTTTATCATTGGAGGCTGCGCACTGCACTTCTGTTCTGTTGGCCGCTTCTTCCATGTATGTAGTGGTTTTCTGAATTCTCAGCGTAATTTTCCGGAAGGATTCTAGCAATTGATTCATACTGTCCATCAACTGACCAATCTCATCTTTGCGCTTCACCTCAAACCTTTCGGTCAAATCGCCTCTTCCTTCCGATATCTCCAAGGCAATCTGCTGCATTTTCCGGCTTGTCTGTTTAACAGGCTGCAACATTCCCCTGTAAATGATAAAAATAGAAATGACAGTACTTAATATACAGATGATTGATACGGCCCAATTACTCCTGTTCGCTGCCTGAATGCGGTCTTCCAAATCGACCTGCGCCTCTGCAATACACCGGTCAAAGATCTCCTCCAGATCCACGCATACTTGCTCCTGTGAGAGAATCGCAATCAGGGCATCCGTTCCCATATACATCTTCGCCCCGACAAAATCATTGTCCTTCCTCAGTCCGCTGACCGTCTGCATACTCTTAAGCATAGCATTGCATCCGATATCGTACTGCTCAAATATTGCTATCAATTCTTCATTTTCCGTCATCGCGCAATATGTTTTCAGTTCCGTAAGCAGTCCCTTTACCGCTTCCACCTCGGCATCCAGATTCCCATAGATATCTCCGGCAATTGCAAGATCCTCATCGGAACTGCCTATCAGAATATTGGCATATTTCTGTGTGGTTTCTACACTTTTACCGACTTTGCCGTACAGTTCCTGAACCTGGATGTAAACTTCATTCATTTGGGATGCGGATTTTTCGATTTTCTTAAAGTCACTATCTGAAAAAAAAGTGTTGAACAACACCGCAGCTAAAATGACCAACAAACTGATTAACACTTTTAACTGAATTGATGCACTCTTTTGCATATTCACCTCATCCTCGCGTTTTCTTCATACTGTACATTTCCTGATCGGCCTGTTTCATAAGCTGGTCCAGTTGGAAGTCCTGTGTCATCGAAACCGACTGAAACCCTATACTTACGCTCATCTCATAAGGTTTCTCATTCTGCCGTCTGCACTCCTCAAGCCGCAGATTCAGATTATCCATCAGATCTGCGAATTCATTGCCCTTCGTATACGGACCCAAAACTACAAATTCATCACCGCCGTAACGCATGAGAAGCTGTTCCTCATTCTTGAGCTTTTTCATATAATCAGCCACCGTCTTAATATAGAAATCGCCTTCCTCGTGCCCGTATCCGTCATTTACACGTTTCAGCTTATTGATGTCCACAAACAACATACCGATCGGTGTATTATTCTGCTTACACTCTTTTAGGAGCTTATCTGCGAAGTGGAAAAAACCGGCCCTGTTATAGATCTGTGTCAGACTGTCCAACATCCAGACATCCTTGAGTTTCTTTACAAGACGTTTCAGTTCTCCCTGTTTACGCATACTTTCCAGAGCATTTGAGATATTCATAAGCCATACTTGGAACTGCGTACTGTTATACGGAAGTTCACTGCCACACATAACCAGATATCCAAGACAGTTTTTTCTGAAATGTACGGGTGCAACAATACACATGCGGTTAGCGATCTTTTCCATACACTCCTTCGGCAGAAGTTCTTTACACTCAAAATACGGATATTCCGTAAAACTTCCGTTTTCATATGCAACCGGAATATATATTTTCTCGGAATAATCTTCTTTGATCCGATAATCATACTCGATCGTATCTCCCGATACACTGTCCTCGCAGAGACACAGATACACAAAAGCAAAATCCAGTTGTGCAATATATTCCTTTAAACATTTATAAAAATCCTGCATATTATCACAATCATTCAGATCGGATACCATGTTCTTATTAATTTCTGCCATGTTGACGACTGCAAGCTTATTGCTCACATTTTTTAACTGTACCTCCGAAAGATTGCGTATCTTGTGCTCCTGACATCCGCAGCTTCCTCTGTAGTGGTATTTCACCTTAAATTCCCGGCTTACTGTCTGCCTTCCTTCTGCCAGAGCCTTACAGGCTTCATAACCAATCTGGCTCTGAGGTTTCTCTACCGTTGTAATCTTCGGTGTCAGGTTAGATGCATCCGATGTATGGTCAAAGCCTGTAATCAATATATCTTTGCCCACCTGAACACCACGACTACAAAACTCTAAATAAGCGCCCAATGCCATATCATCATTGGCACAAATCAACGCGTCCGGCAGTTTTTCACCGGATTCCATCAGACGCTCAACAAGCATTTTGCCACCATATATCCAAAAATCACCATAATGTATCTTATCCTCTCCCAGTGTCAAGCCATACTCCTTTATGGCATCCATAGCGCCTTCTAATCGTTCAACGCTTTCCAGGTTCTGCTCCGGTCCGGATAAATAGCAGATGTCCTGTACTCCGTGCACTTCTATCAAATGAGATACAATCCCCCGCATAGCTTCCCGATTATCTACATAGAATGTTGGCATCTCGGGAATATGGCTTTCAATACTGATGACAGGCGTGCCGGACTCTATGATCTTCTGTGTGATTTCAGCCGCAAACTGTTCATTCTGTATGGTATCTCTCGCAAAAATAATTCCGTCATATTGCGTAAGATCCGGTAAAAATAAGATCTGAAATTCCCCGATTCCATACTCCGACTGCCTGTACATATCGCCATTGCAGGTGAATACGAAAATATTAACATTCTTTTCATCTGCATATTTTCTGATTCCTTCCATAAGGCGGCTCTGGGCTTCATATGCAATACCGCCGACCAATACAGCAATTTTCATAGGCTTTCTCCATTATTGTCAAAACAATATGTTCCGCATTCCAGCAGGCAGCTCTTACCGTTCGGGAATACTATTTTTGCATTTGCATTAAATGGTATTTCTATATCATACTGAAATCCGGTTTCATCATTGTAGCTCCAATTGCTTATATAGGTGCCGAATACGGATTCCCATTTTCCTTTGGCATAAGAAAATCTCTTATCCGGCATAGGCTTGATTATCATTTTGACCTCTTTACCCATATCCGGATGAAATCCGCACATATAACGATACATCCAGTCCGCAATGCTTCCGTATGCATAATGGTTTAAACTGTTCATTCCCGTCCCGCTTATCACACCATTTTCATCCAGAGAATTCCAGCGTTCCCAAACTGTCGTTGCACCAAG
Source organism: bacterium (assembly GCA_014803505.1). GTDB lineage: Bacteria > Cyanobacteriota > Vampirovibrionia > Gastranaerophilales > Gastranaerophilaceae > Zag111. Next base: position 7,864 of record JAAVBM010000066.1, read on the forward strand.
ATTCACCTCGTGAAGCCATCCCGGATACTCTTCATTTAAAAGTAAATCGTAGGCTAAAGAATTCAATTTATTTTCCGATAATGCAGGACATAAAACGGGAGTCCCCGCAAATCCCGTATTCAGATGTCCGTTATTTTTCTCTATAAGCTGTTTCAAATCTTCCTTGAGATTCTCTTTGGCATGATCCGGATAAAGTCCGATGGATAACAGAAATGCACATGCTGTCTGGGTCAGTTCAATGTTCAATCTGCCTTCCTCTGTAAAATAAAACTCACTAAATGCTTTCTTAATTTTCTCTGCAAGTTCCGAATATTCCTGCTTCTCCTCAAGACCCAGAACCTCTGCTGCCTTTGCCACCGTCAATACTGACTGATAATAGCATGCAGAAGCCAGAAACTGAACATCCGTCTTTCCGATCGGATTATGGATATTCCCGTTATCCAGTGCGAGCCAATCTCCTAAATGCCGGTCGTTCTGCCACAGATACGGCACTTCATTTTCCTGCGACCGCATACGGATATATTCCACCCATGACCGCATCATCGGATACTGTTCCCTTAACAAAGATACATCTCCGTAATACACATATAAAGTCCACGGAAGCATTGTCGCAACATCGCTCCAGATGCAGGCTCCCCCATCCAGATAAAAAGGATTTGTATTCTCTCTTACCGGAACCTTCGGTCTTGGTGCAAAGAACGGAACTGCTCCGTTCATCAATTTTTGTTCCAGATACAAGCTCCTTGCATAATGTCTGAAAAATGCGTTACTGTCCATATGAAAACATGCTGTGTTCGCAAAAATATTCGCATCTCCGGTCCATCCCATGCGCTCATCTCTCTGGGGACAGTCCGTCGGAATATCCAGAAAGTTGCATTTCTGGGAACGTATCGTATTCTCAAACAACTTATTCACTTTTGGATTTGAAGTCTCAATACTTCCGGTTTCCTCAAGATCGGACATAACCCTATATGCATGGAAAGTCAGCTTCTGATTGTTTTTTAAACCTTCCACTTTGACATACCGAAAACCATAATATGTAAAATGAGGACGAACTATTTTCTCTTTTCCATCAGAAGTATAAACAAATTCCGCCTTCGCCGTCCTTAAATTCTCCCTGTAAAACTCTTGATTCTGCAACACTTCACCATACTGAAGCCTAATCTGCTGTCCCTGCTCCAATAAGCCGGCAAATTCTACCCAGCCGGTAATGCTCTCGCCAAAATCCAGTAACAAATATCCGTCCGAATGCACTTCTTCCGAAACCGGAATGAATTCTTCTGTCTTCCGGATGGGAGGATTCGTTCTGGCCGTCAACAGGGATTTATCATCCTGTAATACCTCAACGGCAAGCCGCACTGATTTCAGCGTATCATCCTGCCACTCTCCGTCATAAATCCCGTTTTCCAGAATATTGCTTTCCTGTGCCTTCCAGCTTGCATCCGTAATAATACACGCGGTTTCACCGGACTCATATTCCAGATGTAATTCCGCAATACACTTCTTCCTGCCTCCATAAAGGTCCAGATATACATCGTCAAATCCGAACCTTCCTTTATACCAGCCTTCTCCCAGAAGAACACTGATCCGGTTATCACCCTTTTCTAACATTTCGGTGACATCAAAGGTCTGATATTCCATTAACAGATCATACGAATGATATCCCGGAAGGAGATATTCATCTCCCGCCTTTGTACCATTGATATCCACCTCATAAAGCCCGGCGCCGAAAATATACAGTCTCGCTTTTTTCAGCTTGTTTTCTACTGCAAAATCGCGGTACAATACCGGCATCCGTGTTTTATCTTCCGGCACCGAAATCCAGTCAGCCGTCCACTTCTCTTCTAATTTGGCTGTCTCAAACCATGCTGTTTCGCTTTCTGCGCTCTCGGCCGGCTGCAGCCCTGCATTATGTACTTCAACGAAAACCTTCCAAAAATAACGCGTACGTGGTTTCAGATTCATCTGCACTTCCAGCCTGCACTGTCTGAAGTCATGCAGAATACCGCTGTCATAAACGGACTCACTCATATCTTCTGTCTCAGATATGATTAACCGCACCTCGTCTGAATACTTTGCAGCAGTCTCCTCTACTTTCCAAGAAAGTGTCAGATATGAGAAATCATACCCTATCGGCTTTTCTAAATGATTGACTCTCAGATGTTTTATTCTCATATTCTTATCCTTCCCACACTCGTTTTATAGTTGTCAGGTGCCCCTGTTAATACGAAAGATCTTTTCTTCCACAGAACGGATCCACAGGGTTCTTCCCTTTGAATTCGCTGTTACCGGTTATCTTCTCTACCACGGCTTCTATCACATACTCGTTATTGGAATAGCAATTGATGTAAGTTTTTATCATCGGTACATCCAATAAATGATACGGATTGGCTACACTGATGAATAAAACCGGAATCTCATTTGCAAACCACGGTACATTGTTGCCCTGTCCCCAGAATGTGTACCAGTTCAATCGATTGGTAGTCTGGTTGCTGGCATTTTCAACGTTACCGATATAGATAACCAAATCATATTTTTCCTTAAAAGTTTTTACGTTATCAACGCCTATTTCGAAATTCTCTTTCTCATAGACAAAGACCTGAAATTTCTTCTTTTCCAGTTCTTCCTTTACCTGCTTTAAAACACGTTCATTGGAAGGAAAACCTCCCATAATTTCAAGCAGAACTTTAGGATACCGCTCTGCGCTGACAGGCAATAATTTCTGTGTATCCTTAACCAGTGTAATTGATCTGTCCGCCAGTTCTTTTGCCCACTCTGTATGCTGCCTGCTCTTTAACACCTGCAGACTGTCCTCCGACGGAACCAATGTTCCCGCAGCCTTCTTCTCATGAAGCTTAAGCGCCGCCTTTAATGCCAGAATTCTTTTGTTAGCTTCCAGCAGACGTTTTTCCGAGAGAACGCCGCTCTTGTATCCATCCATCATAAACTGATAGTCTTCCGCCAGATCTTTATTAAACAGAAACATATCACACCCGCTTTCGATTGCAAGCGGTACGGATTTTTCCCTTGCCATCGCCGACGTGAATCCAACCATCGGCGTTGCATCGGTAATAACCAAACCGTTAAAGCCCAATTTATCCCGCAGCAGGTTATTTAATAATTCTCTGGACAGCGATGCAGGAATCGTACTTCCTGCAGTCTGCGGATTATAATGCTCCTGATACGCCGGCATCGCAATATGCCCTGCCATAACAGTCAGCGCTCCGTCTTCAATCAACCGCCGGTATATCTTTCCGTAAGTTTCATCCCATTCCTCCATTGATAAGCTGTTGACGGAAGTAACCAAATGTTGATCCCGTTCATCTACTCCGTCGCCGGGAAAATGCTTTACGGAAACTGCCACATTACATTCTTTTGCGGCACGCATATATTCTTTTGCATATGTATACACAGTATCCGGATCATCACCATAAGTCCTGACATTGGTAATCGGATTATGATAATTCCTGTCAATATCAACCACCGGTGCAAACGCCCAGTTAATCCCAAGCGCTGCCGCCTCCGTACATGCAATTTTACCAAGACGGTAAGCATATTTCTTGTCTCCCGCGGCCGCGCATGCCATCTGCTTACCATAGGGAGTTCCGTTAGTGGCGGCACCGTCTCCGCCCGCTTCGAGATTGGAGGGAATCAACAACGGAATACGGGAATGACTTTGCGCATATTCAAAAGTCTTTCTCATTTCTTCTCCGACACCGTCACGGAAGAACAGTCCGCCTATATGAAATCCTAACATCATATCCAGGTATTCCGGTTCTGTAGAATATCCGATCGGACAGAAGAGTGCCCCGATCTTTTCTTCTAAAGTCATCTGCTCCAATGTTTTTTCTACCCATTCAACCTCTGCATCGTTTAAACAAAAAGGCTTCTTTTTTAAGTCCATAGTCTTCCTCTCATTCTATCACTTCTAACTTCTACAGTGCAATTCCAATCAAGTCACTAAAAGAATTCATTGCATGCGTAACCGCTTCACTCTCTGCCGCTTCTCCCAGCCCTGCGCTGTCAAATCCTCCGGCTTTTGCAGCCTCTACTCCGGCCTTTGCATCTTCTACCACGAGGCAGTCCACCGGTGCCATATGTAAAAATTCCGCTGCCTTTATAAAGACTTCCGGGTCCGGTTTCGATTTGGAAATATTGGTCCCGTCACTGACAGCATCAAAATAATCTTTTAATCCCAATCGTTCCAGAATAAATTTTGCATTTTTGCTCGATGATCCTATTGCAAGTTTCAGTCCGCTTTTCCGAAGCGAATCTAAAGTCTCTTTGACTTCCGAAGACAAGTCTTTCTCTGTCATTTGTCCCAGCAGTTCCACATACGTTTTGTTTTTCTCTTCCGCCAGTGCCTGTTTTTCTTCCTGAGTAAGCTCTTTATCGCACCGCTCCAGAATAATCTCGAGACTTTCCATGCGGCTTACACCCCTCAAGCGGTTGTTGATCGTTTCATCAAAATATATTCCCATGCCATCTGCCATTTTCTTCCATGCCAGATAATGATACTTATCTGTAAAACAAATTACACCATCCAAATCAAAAATCACTGCTTTATACTTCATTGCGCCCTCCAGGGAAACTTACTTCTCTTTTCCCGCTATATATTTTTTGAAAGTGACTAATTCAATCACCTTATTTTCGTTGTTCAAGTAAATCAGGAAGCATACTAATATCAATGCTGTCACAATCTGCTGTATGGAAGCATCCACATTCAGCCTTGCATACATCAGGGAAATAAACGCAGTCGTAACTGCCCCTAACAGATACCCGATTTTTTCATTACAGAATCTTCCGATAAAGCCTCC
>JAAVBM010000067.1 GCA_014803505.1 bacterium
GATATTAGTAGTTGACGATGATATTGCAATCAATGAACTTATAAAGGTTAATTTAGAGCTTGCCGGTTATAAAGTTGTTCAAGCTTATGATGGTTTAAAAGGGTTTGCTTTAGCAAAACAAGAAGCTCCATCTTTAGTCGTTTTAGATGTTATGATGCCTGAAGTTGATGGATTTACGGTTGCCAAAAGAATTCGTCAGAATGAAGAAACAAAATCTATTCCTATAATAATGCTTACAGCGTTATCTCAACTCAATGATAAAGTTAACGGGTTTAATATAGGTGTCGATGATTATTTGGTTAAACCTTTTGAAATTGAGGAGCTTTTGGTTAGAGTTAGAGCTTTATTGAAGCGTACTAACCAAATACCTGTGTCAGCTTCAACAAGAGATTTATTGACTTTGGGAGAAATAACTTTGTTGCCCGAAATTTATAGTGTTAAGATTGGAGATAATCAAGTTAAATTAACTCCTATTGAGTTTGATATATTTAATTTGCTGTTTCAAAATCATGGAAATATGGTTTCTTCTGCTAAGCTTTTGAAAGATATCTGGGGGTATTCGCCTGATGATGATATTGAAACTATTAGGGTTCATATCAGGCATTTACGCTCCAAAATTGCTAAGATTGCCAATGGTAAAAAGTATATAGAAACAATTTATGGCGGTGGATATAAATTAAATGTTTAAAATAAAAAAGAGCATTTTCGAAAAGAAAATACTCTTTTTTATTTCTATATATAAATACTTGCAATTATGCTTCAGCTGGAGCTTCTTCAGTTTGAGCTTGTTCTGCAGCTGCAGCTTCTGCTGCTGCTTTAGCAGCTTCTTCTTCAGCTTGTTTTTTAGCTAAAGCTTTTTTAGAAAGTTTAACTGTTTCTTTTTTTACATAATTTAAAGTACCATCTTCGTTACAATTTTTAATCAAGTATGCAACAGTGTCAGTTGGTTGAGCACCCTTTGAAATCCATTCTAAAGCTGCTGCTTTATCTAATTTCATAACTTTGTTTTTTGGGTTGTAATGACCTAATTCTTGAATTGGTCTACCTTCTCTTTTTGTTGTTGAATTGATAACGATAATTCTGTATGAAGGGCTTTTTTTAGCGCCTAATCTTTTTAATCTGATTTTTAACATTTAAATTTTCCTTCTTTTTTTTCATAGTCTCTATCGGTAATACAACCGCCGCTTGTTGTTTACCTGAGTAGGGTTAAAGAGGAATTACCCTTGCTCTATCTCGATTCAAGCACAAACATATTTTTAGTGCAAGTATTTGTTAATAATTGTAGATATGAAATCTGTTTTCTTACTACCTGTTTGCATAAGTTGATTTTATTATTTTTTGAGGTAAAATTTGATAAGATACATGTATATTTAGAAAAGGGAAGGGTATTAAAAATGAAATCAACTTTAACAAAAGGACAAGAAAATGTTGTTAGCGTTACTATGACTATTCCTGCAAATGAAGCTACTTCAGCTTATAACACTGCAGCTAATCGTATTTCGCAACATATCAATATTGACGGATTTAGAAAAGGTAAAGCTCCTAGAGCTGTTGTAGAAAGACATGTTGGTGTTGATAGAATTCAGCATGAAGCTTTGGAAATTCTTCTTCCAAAATATTTGGGTCAAGCAGTTTATGATAACAAATTAGATGTTATTACTCAGCCTGCGATTACTTCTTATAAATTTGAAACAGGTAAAGAATTAGAAGTTACTTTTGAAGTTGAAACAAGACCTGAAGTTACATTAGGTTCATATAAAGGTTTAGAAGTTAAAGCTGAAGTTCCGGCTGCTGATGATGGTGCTTTTGATAAAGCATTAGAAGGCTTCTTAATGCAACATTCAACTATGGATTTAGTTTTAGATAGAGCATCTAAAGAATCAGATACTGTTGTTTTTGATTTTGATGGAACTTGTAATGGTGAAATGATTCAAGGTGGTTCTGCTAAAAATTATGCTTTGGATTTAGCTCATTCTAATTTTATTCCAGGTTTTGCAGAACAATTAGTTGGTCATAGTATCAATGATGAATTCGATATTCAGGTAACTTTCCCTGAAGATTATCATGATGAAAAATTGAAAGGTCAACCTGCAACTTTTGCTATCAAGCTTAGAGAAATCAGAGAAAGAGTTTTACCTGAATTAACTGATGATTTTGTTAAAAAATCTAGCAGATTCTCTACAGTTGACGAATTAAAAGCTGATATCCAAGATTATATAGACAAACAAAGAGAAAGTTTGAAAAAATCAAGTGCAGAAAATGTTGTGTTCAAATCAATTGTTGAATCTTCAGTTGTTGACGTTCCTCAAAGAATGATTCAAAGAGAAATTGCTTCTTTAAAAGCTGATTATCAACAAAGATTAGCATATCAAGGTATGGATTGGAATCAATTCCTTCAATCTCAAGGTGGAGAAGATTCTTTCACTAAAAATCTTGCAGTTGATGCTAAAACAAGAATTAAAAATTCTTTAATTATTGATAAAATTTCTAAAGAAGAAAAAATTTCAGTAGAACAATCTGATTTCTCTGAAAAAATTACTCAAATTTCTGGTGCTTACGGAGTAGCTCCTCAAGATATGTTAAAACAATTTGGTCAAAATCCTGATTTCTTACAATCTTTATCTCAACAAATTGTTAATGATAAAGTTAGAAATTTCTTGATCGAAAATAATACTATCGAGTATGTTGAAGTTTCTCCTAATAAAGAAGCAGTTGAAGCATAGTAAAATATCAGTATAATATTAAAATAAGAAAGGGAATTAAATCATGAGTTTTGTACCTGTAGTTGTAGAACAATCAAGCAGAGGCGAAAGATCATTCGATATCTTTTCAAGATTATTGAGAGAAAGAATTATCTTTTTAGGAACTGCTATTGATGATATGGTAGCTAACCTTGTTGTTGCACAATTATTGTTATTGGATAGCGAAAATCCTGAAAAGGATATTATGTTATACATTAACAGTCCTGGTGGTAGTGTAACTGCAGGTTTTGCAATCTATGATACTATGCAGCATATAAGAGCAGATGTTTCTACTATCTGTCTTGGGCAAGCAGCTTCTATGGGTGCATTTCTTCTTTCTTCCGGTACTAAAGGTAAAAGAATGGCTCTACCTCATTCTCGTGTGTTAATTCACCAACCTTTAGGCGGAGCTCAAGGACAAGCTACTGATATTGAAATTCAAGCAGCTGAAATTATCAGAATTAAAAAATCTCTTAATGAAATCCTTGCTTCTAATACCGGTCAATCTATTAAAAAGATTGAAAAAGATACTGATAGAGACTATATCATGACTCCGCAAGAAGCTCTTGAATACGGTATGATTGATAAAGTTATTTCTCGCGATATTATTAAGTAACCGATTGGAGAAAATATATAAATGCCTAAGCATGAAGATGATAAATTAAAATGTTCTTTTTGTGGTAAAACACAGGATCAAGTAAAAAAATTGATTGCCGGTCCTGAAGTTTATATCTGCGATGAGTGTGTAGAACTTTGTAATGAAATTCTTGATGAAGAATTTTTTGAAACAAAGGATAAGGAAAATGCTACAGCTTCAGATAATCCTGAGGTTGCAGAAAAACAAATTCCTAAACCTCATGAGATTAAAGAATATTTGGATCAGTATATTGTTGGTCAAGATGATGCTAAAAAAGTATTATCAGTTGCAGTTTATAACCATTATAAACGTTTAAAACACAACAAAAATACTAAAGATACCGTTGAAATTCAAAAATCTAATATTTTGTTGGTTGGTCCTACAGGATCGGGTAAAACATTATTGGCTCAAACGCTTGCAAAAATGTTAGATGTTCCATTCGCGGTAGCTGATGCAACAACTTTAACCGAAGCTGGATATGTAGGCGATGACGTTGAAAATATTCTTCTTCGCTTGTATCAAAATGCTGAATTTGATTCAACAAAAGCTGAGCGTGGTATTATCTATATTGATGAAATTGATAAAATTTCAAGAAAATCTGAAAATACATCTATAACAAGAGATGTTTCAGGTGAAGGCGTTCAACAAGCTCTATTAAAAATGATTGAAGGTACAGTTGCTCATGTTCCTCCTCAGGGTGGTAGAAAACATCCTCATCAAGAGTTCATTGAAATTGATACTAGCAATATCTTATTTATTGTTGGTGGAGCTTTTGTAGGTTTGGAAAAAATTATTGACGCTCGTGCAGGAGAAGGAAATTCTGTTGGTTTTGGTGCAAAAGCAGCAATGTCACAAGCAGAAAAAGAAGCAAATGCAGTTAAAATGTTGAAAAAGCTTCAACCTGAAGATTTGATGAAGTTCGGTTTAATCCCTGAATTTATCGGTCGTGTTCCTGTTTATGCAGTTTTAGATCAGTTGAATGAAAAAACATTAAAAATGATTTTAACTGAACCTAAAAATGCTGTTCTAAAACAATATCAAGCACTTTTAAAAATGGATGGTGTTGATTTGGAATTCGAACCGGAAGCAGTTGAATTGATTTCTAAAGAAGCAATCAGACGTAAAACAGGCGCAAGAGCTCTTCGTTCAATTGTTGAAGAAATAATGCTTGATGTTATGTATGATGTTCCAGCAAAAGAAAATCTTGATAAATTTGTGGTTACAGCTGATATGGTTAAGAATCGCAAAAATGCTGAAGTTGTTCAACTTCCAACCAAATCAGATAAAGAGCAAGAAATTACCGCATAGTATTTTATAAAAAAAATAAAAAGAACTCCTAATTTTGGAGTTCTTTTTTTTGCAATTTTTAGGTCAGAAATCTTATTGCCAAAGGTGCTTTTTTATGCGAAGATACTATAAAAGGGAGATTGGAGTATGGGTGAGTCAAAGACTTTAATTTTAATAGATGGTCATGCATTAGCTTTTCGTCAGTATTATGCTTTGGAAAGAACTAATATGCAAACAAAAGACGGAACTCCTACTTGGGCAGTTTATGGTTTTTTTAAGGCTATTTTCGATTTGTTGCAAAATGAAGATTTATCTCCTGATGCCATTGGTGTTGCTTTTGATGTTTCTCACCAAACTTTTCGAACCGAAAAATATGAAGAATATAAGGCTAATCGAGTTGCAATGCCTGATCCAATGCGTGTCCAAATGGGACTTATTTATGAAGGATTAAAAGCTTTTAATATTCCAATTTATACAAAAGAAGGTTTTGAAGCTGATGATGTTATTGGAACAATATCAACACGCGCATGTGAACTTGGTCATAAAGTCTTAATTTTGACAGGAGATCAAGATTCTTTTCAACTTATTCGAGAAAATGGATGCGTAAAAGTTATTATCCCATCAAAGGGTGAATTACTTGAATATGACTGGGAGCGAGTTCATACCAAACTTGGAGTTTATCCTAATCAAGTTATTGATTATAAAGCTTTACGAGGCGATACTTCAGACAATATTCCAGGAATTCGTGGTATTGGAGAAAAAACAGCTGTTAAATTACTTGATGAATATAAAACTGTTGATAATGTTCTAGCTAATGCCGAAAATATCTCAGGTAAAGTTGGTGAAAAAATTAGAAATGGTATTGAAGATGCTCGTTTAAGTAAGTATTTGGCCACAATTGTTTGTGATGTTGATGTTCCTTTTGATTTTGAGAAAACAAATATTGAATTACCGAATATTTCAGATGTTACAGAATTTTTGCGTAAAATGCAATTTTACAATTTTCTTAAAAATATTGAATTTATTTTAAAATCTTTTGATAAAAATGGAGAGACTAATATTTTTTCAGAGATACCTAAGGATGCTCCATTAGAGTTAAATGTTACTTCAAATAATGGACAACTTGGGTTATTTGCACAAGCTGTGCAGGCTGAAGTTAATAAAGAAGTTATTGATTACGAATCCAAAATAATTACTGATAGTACTGATTTTGAGGATATGGTTTATTTGATTTCGAAATCTTCTATAATTGCACTGAAAGTTTTTGCTGATGTAAAAGATGCAATAAATTCGCATATTTATGGTATATCTATTGGGCTAAATCCAGATTTTTCTTCTGATTTAGAAGATAATATAAAAATTAAAAATGATTCTTCTAAAACCATTTCGTATTATATTCCGCTTTCTCATAATTTGTCCAATCAATTATCTTTAGATTACGTGGTTGAACATTTATCAAAAGTAATGGAAAATGCTTCTATTAAGAAAATCACCCATGATTTAAAACAGGAGTATAATACTTTACGTAATATTGGACTTACTGTTAATGGTATTATTTTTGATACTGTGCTTGCTAGTTATATTAAAGATACAAATGCCTCAACATTGTTTGATATTCAATGCATGGAAAGAATTAATCATATTCTACCAACAATGGTATCAGAAAATAAAAAGGCTAAATTTTCCGATTTTGATTTAACTACGATTAAACACTATACTGCAGATTCAATTGCTGCATTATTTGAGCTTACTAAATATTGGATAAATAATTTAGATCAAAAGGAATACAGTATTTTGTCCGATATTGAAATTCCTTTAGCTTATGTACTTGCTGATATGGAATATGATGGAGTTGCTGTTGATGTTGATTATTTGAAGTTTTTGACGTCTGAGTTTGATAAAAAATTAAGCAGGCTTGAGTCAAAAATATATGATCTTGCAGGTGAAGGGTTTAATATCAATTCTCCAAAGCAAGTTGCTTATATTCTTTTTGATAAGTTACAGTTAAAATCTACTAAAAAGCGTGGTAAGGCAAAAAATTCTACAAGTGCAGAAGTTTTGAATGCTTTGGCTGAAGAATATAAAATTGCCGGATTATTGTTAGAATATCGTAAGTATGCAAAATTAAAATCTACTTATACTGACGCATTACCAGCATTGATAGATTCTAAAGACAAAAGAATTCATACAAGCTATAACCAAACTGTTACTACGACTGGAAGATTATCTTCTTCAAATCCTAATTTGCAAAATATTCCGATAAGAACAGAAGAAGGTAATAAGATCCGTCAAGCTTTTGTTCCTCAAGATAAAGAAAATTACCTAATATTGTCTGCTGATTATTCTCAAATTGAATTACGTTTATTGGCACATGTTTCAGGTGATGTAAACCTTATCAATGCTTTTAATTCAGGAGTTGATGTGCATACTGTTACTGCTTCAAAAGTATTTGAAGTTCCTATAGATAAAGTTACTAAGGAGATGCGCTATAAGGCTAAGGCCGTTAACTTTGGTATTGTTTACGGGCAAAGTAAGTATGGCTTAGCTAAAAATTTAAAAATTACTCCAGCTGAAGCTGAAACTTTTATTGAAAAGTATTTTGAAACATATCCTGGTATTAAAAATTATATGTTTAATATGGTCGAATTAGTTGAAGAGCAAGGTTATGTTGAAACTATTTTTGGTCGTCGTCGTTATTTACGTAATGAGATTGATAGTCCTAATTCGATGGTTCGAGAGTTTGCAAAACGTGCGGCTATTAACCAGCCAATGCAAGGTTCTGCTGCTGATTTGATAAAATTAGCGATGATTGATTTTTCTAAAAAATTAAAAGAAAATAATTGTGTATCGAAAATGATACTGCAAGTTCACGATGAATTGGTTGTAGAAGTTAAAAAGTCTGAAGAAGAGCTTGTTCGAAAACTTATTTTAGAATCAATGGAACTGGGACAACCTTTGAGTGTTCCGTTACTTGTGGATGTTAGTGTAGGTGAATCATGGAAAGAATCTTAAAATGTTTATTGGTTTGTACTGTTTTATTCTCAATTGGACTTCCTGTAAAAGCTGAAGAACAATTGAATTTGAGTACATTAATTACCGCTCAAAATATTAAATTTGAAAATTGTACTAAGGTTTTTAATACTGATAATGTTTCCTTATTATATCTAACAATTGCCGCTATAAATGCAAATAGATTTACTATTGATGAAATTCAATCAAAATCGGGTTATATATTATTTACTGCCGTAAACAAGCAGTTTTTGGCTACAATAACCAACGTTAATACGAATCAAGGTATGTTAAAAATTACTCCTGTTGATAATAATTATTTCTTTCAACCGGGAATTATTTTAAATATCTTTAAATTTATAGAACTAAACTTAACTAAAAAGCCGGAAATTATAAAATGGAACTAAATATTTTTCGTGCATTCTTTGTTGTTTGAGATGCTATTTCTTCAACGGATACGTTTCTCAGATTTGCAATTTCTTGTGCAACGTATGTAACGTATAGAGGTTGATTTTCTTTTCCTCTAAACGGAACAGGAGTTAAGTACGGATCATCAGTTTCCAGCAAAAGATATTCTATTGGAATATTAGCTGCAACCTCTTTTGCTTTTACCGCATTTTTGAATGTTACAACGCCGCCAAGTGCGATATAAATACCTTCTTTTATGCATTCTTTGGCAAAGTCTAAACTCCCAGAGAAACAGTGTAATATGGCTGTAGAATTTTTATTATATTTTTTTAGAATTTCAAGAGTGTCTAAATGTGCTTCTCTGGAGTGAATATTTAATGGAAGATTCATTTGGTTGGCAAATTCAATTTGTTTGATAAATACTTCTTTTTGTAATTCTTTGAAAGATTTATCCCAATAATAATCCAGCCCAATTTCACCGATCCCGATAATTTTAGGGTTATCTTTAATTAAAGTTTCCATATCTGTAAGCGTTTTGTCTGAGAATGTTTTTGCTTCTTCAGGAAAAACTCCTACATAGCCATAAGTGTTTTCGTATTTTTGTATAAATTTATCAACTTCAAATATGTCTTCTGTTGTACTGGATGGGATTATTGTTACAATGTTTGCATTTTTGGCATTTTGCATCGCAGTATCAATATTTGTTTCTTTTAACATATTTGCATGTGAATGGGTATTTATTAGTTTAATCTCGTTCATAAAATGATTATAACACGATAATGATTTGTGTTATAATGAATCTATGGAAGAGAAAAATTTAAAAATTTCTATTGCGCATTTATATCCGGAATTATTGAATTTATACGGAGATATGGGAAATATTATTACACTGATTAAACGTTGTGAATGGCGTGGAATTGGTGTTGAGTTTGAACAAATTCATGTTGGTGATCAAATAAAGAATCATGATTTATATTTTATTGGTGGCGGACAAGATAAACAGCAAGAAGATGTTGCTCAAGAATTATACTCTCATAAATCAGAATTGACTGCTCAAAGAGATGATGGAGCTGTGTTTTTGGGTATTTGTGGTGGTTATCAATTATTTGGACATTATTATCAGCCGCATGACAAAGATAAGTTAGTAGGAATATCTCTAATGGATGCTTATACTATTGCTGGTAATAAACGTTTTATTGGTAATGTTACCGTAAAAACTGATTTTTTAACTCCATCAACTCTTGTGGGGTTTGAAAATCATAGCGGACTGACTTACTTGGAGGGAGATTCAAAACCTCTTGGTATAGTAAGTGTCGGTAATGGTAATAATGGTAAAGACGGATTTGAAGGTGGAAGATATATGAATGTCTTTGGTACATATTTACATGGCTCTCTTCTTCCTAAGAACCCGCATTTTGCAGATTATTTAATTTCTCTTGCTTTAGAAAAAAGATATGGTGAAAAAATAACACTTTCTTCTTTAGATGATAAGTTGGAATTTGATACTCATAATTCACTAATAAATAAGGCTTACTAAATAAAAATCCTAACTTAATCTAAGTTAGGATTTTTATTTTAATCTTTTATATTCTTTTTATTATCTAGCAAGAATTTTGTTTCCTGTAAATTGTTTTTGACTAAGAAATTCTCTATTTGTATCTTGAAGCATATCAGTTTTCGCATTTGCTAATTGAGTATCTGCTTGTTCCGGAGCTTTTTTTGACGCTTTTTTTGCTTCAAGTTTATTTGTAATATAAATATTTAATTTTGGAATTCCAGCACCTAGGGCAAGAGCAGAATATGCATAACCTGCAAGTTGGGCGATAGCAAGAACATTCAATTTCTTCTTAGTAGCTTTGTCAGCAAGTTTAACCATTTCCTTGTAGCTTAATGCTTTTCCAGCTTTATCAAATACTTTTTCTTTTAGTGAAGAGTGTAAAACTTCATCTCTAGACATCAAGACGGAATTTTTTATCCAATTCATTGCACCTTGACCACCATTTTTGATTAAGGATTTATCAAGTCCAAGAGCAACAAGTTTTTGTATAAAGTTACCTAAAATTAGCCAGCTTGCAAAGCCTAGAGAATCTTTGATTGTAGATTCACGAAGTTCATTGTCATTTCTTGAAGAAAGCAATCTGGACATAATTGTAATACCGTAGATGAATTTGAATTGTTTAATTGTTGGTGTAAATCCTTTGAATTGTAAATCTTTTACAAGATTTTTAGGATTACCTATTGTTGCAAGTACACCTGCACCAAATAATGTAGCAACAAATGTTTTTAATGCTTTGAATTTTACAGATTTATCTTCTTCACCACCGCCAACAAATCCGCTTTTTCCAGTTTTTTTCTTAGTTAGGTACATGTTAAGCGGTTGTGCTGATATACCAAATGCTGAAGCCACTCCAATGCCTGCAAGTGAACGTTTTACGTTCATCGATTTCATTGCTTTTAAAAATGCATTTTGAGCAATATCTGAAGAGTTGATAAATGCTTCTTGAACTTTATCTTTAGTAAAGATTTTGCCTAATTTGTAAGCATTCTCTATGATGTAATCTACTGTATAGCGTGATGAATGAGGTTTTTGACCTTCATCAGCAATGATTCTTAAATTGTTTTCTGCTCCAAGAGCTGAAACTAGTTTAGTTTTTAATTGAAGTTCACCAGCTTTAGATATTTTATTTGTAGAAGCTTTGATTTCGTTTTCTAATATAGGGGTAACTGCATCTATATGTTCTTTATCTAATTTTTTCCAGCTTCCATCAGGTTGTAATGCTTCATATTTACTTAATAAATCATTTAATGATTCTTTTAATGGATTTGCATTTGGATTATTTACAGCAGCTTTTAGTCTGTTATCATAAATTTTTCCATATAAATCCATTGTTTCAGCATCTGCAAAAATAGAACTTGCTTTAATATCATTTTTATCTTTAAGTCCATAAAGACTATTAATTCCGGTAGCCAAAGCTAAACCTGCAAGTGTTCCATATCCTCCAACCATTGAATGGTTAGCTGTCCCCATACCTTCACGTCTTAGAGTTTCAGTACCTGCTTCAGGTCCTCTAGAAAAGTCAGTTAAGGTTCTAGGTAATACCATACAGAATAAATCAACAGCGTTTGCTCCCCAAGCCTGATTTGTATCAAGGAATCTTAGGAACAAGTCAAATCCGCCTGTAAAGCTCGGTGTTGTTTGCGTATTTTGTTTCGGTTGAGCTTTTATAGTGATTTTGTTGTTATTGTTATTATTCTGCTGTTGAATTTGTTTTATATTTACTGGTCTAATGTTACTTTCTACTTTCATTTTATATTGCCTTCTATTTTAATTTTGTACTAACTGAAAAAAGATTTAAATGCGGGGGATTCATTCTTGATGAAATTTTGTGTGTACCCTCCCGCGGGTGCGGTGGCTGTCATTGTTTCCGACAGTTCTTGTTGTCTTTTTTTGTTAGCCTGGGTTCGTGTATATATTGGAATAAAGACACCTAGTGATATCAATGAGAATACAAGGTTCCCTAATTGGCATATCGCTCTTAGGTTTTTAGCTTTTGTTCTTAAAGCTTCATTTGCAATTGCCCCAAGTTCATCTGTTGATTTCATTTTTGTATGTTTTGCCCAATTCCAGAATTTTTCAATAATGGTAGCATTTTCTTTTGGTTTTTTCAATTTATTAACAAGTTTAATGCCATCTTTACTATATTTTTCAAGTAATGTTGCAATTCCTTTAGCTGCATAATCTCCAAGGAAATAGAAACTTGAGAATGTTGCAATATCACGAATTGTACTTTCTTTTAATTCATTTGAATCTTCTGATGCTGCAAGACGGCTTGAAAATGTTGCTGCAGAAATTATTCTGGCTTGGTCCATTGTAGGGAAGATATTTTTGAATTGGAACATCTTAAGACTTGGTCTGTCCATTAACATTGATAGACCTGCAACTCCTGCCATCAATGGAACAGCAATGAATTTTTGCGCTGTTAATTTTTTCTTTTCTTCAGGTGTTAAAATTCTTTCAGTGTCATCATTATAAATTGGTGCACCTTTTTTTTTTTTTTTTTTATGGGTAATCCATCTGTTTATAGGTTGAGCTGAAATTGCAAGTGGTATAATTATACCTAAGCCTGCAGCGCTCTTCCAGTTTACAAGTTTTTTAGCTTTCGAGAAATATTTTCCGATTTCATCAAGTTCTTTAGCTGCAATTTCTTTAATATTAGCGTTATTTCTTATTGCTTCTGAGTAATCAAGAATTAACCCTTCTTTAGATGCACCATGAAGAATTTCTCCTGCGCTATCACAAAGGTGTCCAAGATCACTGGAGAAAAATCCTGTCTGGCCTGCAAATCTTATATTTTCAGCAATACCGCTTTTGTTGACTAAATATTTATACATATCAGATGTATATTTTGAATCAGGGTTTGCGCTGATAATGTTTTTAGCCATTTTTCTTATTTCTGCAATATATTGTTCATCATTTGCAAAAATTTCTTTAAACTTTTTCAAGCCGCCATTATTAATATCTCCGTTAACACCTTCGATATCATCAAACATTGTTTTTAAGGTAGAAAATACTCTTTCTTCCTTTGTTACGCCTTGAGCCTTTTGGAAATAAGTTTGAACTTGTTGTATAGTATCTCCGTTAGCCCAGCTTTTTGTAAGATTAGAAGCTTTAAATTGTCCCATTATAGGTTTATTAATTAACTTAGCAACTCCTGCTACTATAAAACTAGGTATAATACAGTTGATAATCAATCCGGAAGACTCTCTTCTGAATGCTTCAAAACCTCCTAAAACATTCAGTTTTCTTTCTTTAATATCATTACCTTCTTCGTCTTTTTGTTTTGAACCTATAAATGTTTCGAAGAAAGTTCTTGGTAAAATAGCAGTAGACAAGTCTAATACTGTAACATTTACCATTGGTTTTTGTTCACAGAGTTGTATCCCTTTTAGAGCTAAATCGCCCAACCCTGTAAAATTTTGAGTCCCCACATTTTTATACTGCATCGGGGTTTTATTTTTGTTATTTACACTACCTAATTCAACTTTATTTATCATAATTATTACTATTTATTTGCCGAATGTTATTTCATTATAACCAAGACACATGTTAATGAAAAGTGCTGAAGAAAAAAAATTGCTTAATTTTGCTCAAATGTAAAATTAATGTAAAGAAGATTTTTTGAATAATTTTATAAAAATATGAGGTTATTAGATATTTTATAGTAGAAAATGTAAAAAATACACTAATTTGTTATTATTTTTTGTGATTTTTTTGAAATTTATTATAAAATTTTTTGTAAAATTTTGTTAACTTTTAAATAATATACTCAAAATTATTACATAATCAGAATAAAAATTAGACAATTATCATTTCCCCATGAAAGATTTGTTTAATTTTAGTTTAAAAATACATAGTTTATTGTATATATTTTAAATCAGTTTGTTATTATAATAAATAAAACAGACAAGATAATATTGAGAAATGGTTAAGATGAGAGATAAAAATAGAAAAGTTTCAGGTCATACAAAAGTCCAAAGAAGAGGAAGAAGATATTCTAATGGTTCTGCAGACAATCCTTTTGCAGCAAAACCCAGAAGATATAGACCACAATCATCATTTAGGAAAATTCTTACTATAATGACGATAATGTTTTTTACTGCGATTTTTGCAATTCTTTTGTTTGCAAATTCTCAAGGTATCCTGGGTGATATTGTTAATAAAAATAGCTTTTTATCCGGTATCTTTACTAAATTGTCATTAAGTAATAAATCTAAAGAAAAACCTGAGTTTTCATTACCTTTTGGGCCTCGTAGACAAAATATTTTGCTTTTAGGTGTAGATTCAAATGGTGCAGATTCTGATTTATGGGTTGGAACTCGTACTGATACTATTATTCTATTAAATATTGATCCTAAAACTAAAACGGTTAATGCTATTTCAGTTCCTCGTGATAGTAAGGTTTATTTACCTAAAGGTATGGGAGTTCAAAAGATCAATGCGGCCCATGCTATTGGTGGTATTGAAATGACAGTGAAAACTGTTGAGGATACATTAGGTGTAAAAGTTGATAAATATATAATGTTTCATGATGAAGGTGTAAGAGCAATTGTTCAGGCTCTTGGCGGTGTAGATATATATGTTGAAAAAAATATGAAATATGACGATTATGCTGGAAAGCTTCATATCAATTTCACTAAAGGTAAGCATCATTTAACAGAAAAAGATGTTGTAGAATATTTAAGATTTAGGCATGATGCTATGGGTGATATTGGTAGAACAAAAAGACAACAATGGTTCTTAAGAGGTCTGCTCGCTGATTTGCAAAAGCCTGAAACTATTACTAAAATTCCTAAGATTGTTTCTGTTGCAAACAAATATGTAAAAACTGATATGTCAGCTTATGAGATGACTCAATATGCAGGTTTAGCTAAACATTTTGATATGGATAATATTGAAATTGCTATGCTTCCTGGAGCTCCAAATAAGCATGGCTATATAAGTTATTGGATTTTAGATCCGGAAAAAACTCAAGAAGTTGTTGATAGACTGGTATATAGAGAGAAAAATGTAGGACGTAAAGAGTCTTACACAGCGAGTATTTTGAGTTCGGCTGATAAGGCCGCTGAAGCTGGACAGTTGAAAAAAGCTCTTGAAGCAAATGGTATTAAGGTCATTTGTACCGGAACTTCAAATTCGACTCATTCACAATTTATTGCTCATTCAAAATATGTTACTATTGACTATTACGCTGATTTAAAGAAAGAGGTACCTGAAGTTAAGTCAAGACAGTTTGTTTACGAACCTGGCAATTATATGTGTGCAAATTCTGATTTTACGATTATTGTTGCCGGTGAAAATAAATAGGAGAGCTTATAATGCCTGACGTTGAATTAAATACCGAATATTCTGTTTCTGAGTTTAAGAGAGCGTATTATAAAATTTTTGGAGAGCAAGTTTTACCAATTCTTGTTAAATATGAGGATGAACGTAAATTTCGATTAAAAGGTGCAATTGTTGCAATGGTTATATTTGCAGTTTTAATTGTTTTTTGTTTCTTTAATGTTCATGGTAAAGCTGGAGGGCAGTTAGTTGGTATTTTGTGTGCTGTAGCTGTTCTTTTTTGGAA
>JAAVBM010000068.1 GCA_014803505.1 bacterium
TACTGAAACTCAGTTAAAAGAAGAAATAACGGAATTTGTAGATGGAACTGTTCGTTCTTACACTTCTAATCTTATTGAATATACTGATGAAAATGGTGATTCCCTTGGTAAAAAAATAGAAAAAACTTTTATAGGTGAAAATGAGTCAATTATAGAATATTATGATTCCAACAATGAAAAAGTTGAATCGTTGGATTTGCCAGAAACAACCTTTCATGTATTTAAAGAATTACATTATAATTTGAACTTCAAGGGCGATATGACCGGTAGAATTCATCTGAATAATTCAGTTTTAGGTGAAGCTAATGTAAGTTTGACAAATACTAACCTATACTTAGGAAAAGATGAAGTTCTAAACGGTAATAATTTAACCTTAAATAGTGGCTACTTGAGTATGATAAATAATCAAGTTGGGATTTCTGCATTGAATAAAATGACAGTAGAAGGAACTACAAACTTCTCCGGTGATGTAGATTTAAAAAATCAGACAATGGATAGATTCACCGCCAACGAATATGGAATTCATAACGGTAACATAAATGTTGTAGGTATGAATATTTTGACTGATGCTCCAAAAGATCGAAAAACTACAGCTATATATTTTGCTCAACCTGGATTGAAAAATAATGTTACTAACGGTATTCCAAATGGTGAAGTTCCTCAAGCTGAATATCAACAAGCAACAGTCTATTCTCCAATTTATAAATACAATGTAATTTACGATAATAAAAATCAATATAATGGTCTTGGTGATGGTGGTTATTTTGTATTTACCCGAGGAAATGGGGGGTCAAATGATCCATTTAACCCTGCAGTATTAACAACTCCTGTAAATACTGTAGCTGCGGCTCAAGCGGGTATGACAGAAGCATTTAAATATGTTTTTGAGCACTTAGATGCGTTTACTCAGTTACCTGCAGTTGATAGATTGTCAAAAGTAAATGCTAATAAATATGCTATTGTTGTCGAATCTCCATATACGTATAATGGTGTGTCAACTGATTATAATGGCAATAAAGGGTCTTTTAATTATGATGAATCAAATAAAGCATATTGGCTTCGACCATATGTAACATTTGAATCAATGAACCTTAAAAATGGTCCAAAAGTAGATGCAATAACTTATGGTTCACTTGTTGGGTATGATGGTGATTTCAAAGCTATGCGCCATGGTTGGCATAGAATTGGTACTTCTTATCTTGGTTATACAGGTTCTCATTTGAAATATAGTGGTGCTGATACAATGACCAATGGCGGATTATTAGGTATGACAGAAACCTATTATAAAGGTAACTTCTGGACTGCTTTAACCCTATCTGTTGGAGCAAGTGTTGGCGAAACAAAAACCATGTACGGAAAAGAAGACTATGTATCATTGTTAGCCGGTGCTGCTTCAAAAACAGGTTATAACTTTGAATTTAAAGAAGGAAAATATATATTCCAACCAATAATGTATTTATCTTATACTTTTGCCAAAACATTTGATTATACAAATGCCGCAGGCGTTCGTATAGAAGCAGATCCGGCTCATTCTTTACAGTTACACCCTATGTTAAGAGGTGTTGCGAATTGCAAGAATGGTTGGCAGCCATATGTACAATTAGGATTTGTATGGAATGCTTTGAATAAATCAAATGTAACAGCAAATGGCATTCAAATGCCGGAAATGAGCATGAAACCGTACATTGAATATGGTGTAGGAGTTCAACGAAACTGGGACGATAAATATACTGCATTTTTCCAAACAATGGTACGAAATGGCGGTCGTAAAGGTGTAGCCTTAACTGCTGGCTTCCGCTGGGCAATTGGTAAAGATATCGATAGAGAAATAAAAGTTCCTACTTCTGATAAATTTGCTCAAACACCGACAAAAACTATTGTTAAACAATTATCACCGGCTCAAAAAGCTGCATTGTGCAAAACTAGAGGAAATACTACAATAACAGTTAATCGTGCAGTTCTAAAAACTTTATAATTAAATTTATTTACTATTTATGTAATTCAAGATTCCGTTAATGAAAGTTAGCGGATGAACAGGGCATCCCGGTATGTATAAATCTACTGGGTATTTTTCTAAAAATTCACGGTTTATTGTTTTGCTGTTTTGGAAAATTCCTCCGGAAATTGCACAAGCTCCACATAATATTACGAGTTTTGGATTCGGAACTGCATGGTAGCAGTTTTCAAGAGCGAATGCCATATTCTCAGAAATTGGTCCTGTTATAACTATACCGTCAGCGTGTCTTGGAGATGCCACGAAATCAATTCCAAATCTGCCCATATCAAAATTTACATTTGAACAGGCATTTAATTCCATTTCACACCCATTACAACCACCTGCGGAAACTTGACGAAGCTTTAAAGAATGCCCGAAAGTTTTAATTATCTCTTTTTTAGATTCAACTGCAGTTTTGGTGTATTCTTCGTAATTGTTTTCAGAAGTTATTATTAAGTTTTCTCTTTTTGAGGATGTTAATTTGTAACCGTTAGAAAATTTTATATTTTTGCAAGCTCTTTCACAAGCTCCGCAAAATGTACATTTCCCCATATCTATTGATAAAGGGTTTGTGTTTATTGCACCTGTAGGACAAATTTTAGTGTCAATTTCTCCATTTTCAATTATTGGAAATCCTCGGAATTCATCCTTGATTGGTGCATTTTGAATATCTTTTATGTATTGTTTTCCTTGAAAAATTCGTGATTTTAGTGTATCAAACATTTTTTATTCCTTATAAATCGTTACCGGCATATGAAAGATTAAAACTTTTGTTACATAGTGGGAAATCAGAAACTCCGTTATTACGTACTGCAAGAGCCAATCCATACCAGTTGTTGAATGACGGATCTTTTATTTTGTAACGTGATAGATTACCAAGGTTATCAGTCATTGCAATATGTACAACTTCCCCTCGCCAACCCTCTACAATAGAAATTGCAAACGCATCTGGTGCTAAATTGTTATGTGATTCAATGTACAAATTTTCGTTTTGACAATTTTTTAATTTCGCAAATATTTTTTTTATTATTGTGTAAGATTGTTGAATTTCTTTGTATCTTAGTTTGAATCTGGCATTAACATCGCCTGTTGCTTTGAAGTTTTTCTTTGCAAGATTAAGTTCAGTTATCCATTTATCAGGAAAATCAAATCTGGAATCAATATCAACCCCTGCAGATCTGGCAGCCATACCTACAAGTCCTGCTTCTTTGGCACGTTCCATACTTATTGTTCCTGTTTTTTCCAATCTGGACATTACTGTTGAATTTTTTAGCATTGTATTAACCATTCGTTCAACATCTTTTATTACTTTTTCAAATGTTTTGAGGGCTTTTTCTATTTTTTCTTCTGTGAAATCATAGTTAACACCACCTGTACATATTAAGCCTCTGCCAAAACGACTTCCGCAGAATTCAAGCATAGTATTTATAACAAGGGTTCTTGTTGCTCCAAATACAGATGCACCCATTAGATAAGCAATGTCGCCTGCTATTGCCCCTAAATCTCCAATATGAATTGCCATTCTTTCCATTTCAAGAGCAGCTTTTCTAATCAGTTGAGCCTTATCAGGTATTGTTAAATCCTGCAAAGTTTCCATTATTTGAGAATATGCAGTGTTATATGCTATTACACTATCACCGCAAATAGATTCTGCAAGTTGATTACTTGGTGAATTCAAAATTAGTTCTTCAATTCCTCTGTGCTGATATCCAAGCATAATTTCAAGATGGTAAACTGTTTCTCCGTTACACATAAATCTAAAGTGCCCAGGTTCTATTACTCCTGCGTGAATCGGACCAACTGCAACCTGGTGAACTTCTTCACCTTTCATATCAAAGAATTCATATTTATCTTGCTCAATTCTTACAGGTTTTAACCAAGGATGATTTAGCGGTTCAATGCCGAATTGTTCATAAAATTCTCTTTCAAATATGTGAAATGCAGGAATATCTTTAGTTAAGCATTCATAACTTTTTTCATTTTTCGCGAATTTTGTTGAAGAAACATAAAGATCTCCTGCATTGTCATCTGCAAGAACAACGAAAAGTTCTGTTTCGTTATTAGGAGTCTTTGTTCCAAAAAATCCAATAGGTCTTTTGTTTAAAAGTATAATTTCTTCTCTTAATTCTGTTATTGAAACTGAAGGGATTTCATTTCTATTTATTTTTGTATTGTTTTTTATTTTCAGCATTTCTTATCCTTTTTTAGAAATTGTTTACTGCTAAATTTATGATATTTGCCAAGTATGGAGGAATATAAATTCCAAGTGTAAATACTAATATCAGCATAATTATTTGCGGAATGAACATAAATATTGACAGTTTATTTTTATTTTCTTCAATAATTTTAGCTTTGTCTTCGCTAACTTTACCAAAAGAAGTTTTAACTATTACGTATCCGATACCGTAAAGAATAATTGTTAATAATAGCAAGAATAAAATACAAAGTATGTATTGTTTTTGTTCAATCATTGTTTTTACTATCAAGAATTCACTTATGAATAATACAGATGTTGGGAATGCACATATCGCAAGGAACGATAAAATCCATAGCCATCCTGTTTTTTTGTCAGCTTTAATAATTCCGTTAACAGATTTAATTCTTTTTGTTTGGAATAATTCAAGAACGTTTCCTGAAGTTAGGAAGAATGATGCTTTGGCTAAAGAATGCCCTATTAAATGTAAAATTACTGCATAATGTGCTAATCCGCCAAGCGCTAAGCCAATTGCCAAGATTCCCATATTTTCAATTGAAGAATAAGCAAGCATTCTTTTGTAATTCTTTATATGATATACAAAAACTGCAGTTATAAATAATGAGATAAATCCCATTAGCAGTAGTAAAAATTGTGCAAAACTAGCGCAGCCTGCGATGTTTATTATTTTATAAACTCTAACAATTACAAGGAATGCAGAGTTTAGTAATGCTGCTGATAGCAATGCTGATATTGGAGATGGTGCTTCTGAGTGAGCGTCAGGAAGCCAGAAGTGAACAGGAGCAAGTCCCATTTTTGCTCCAAATCCAAACAGCATAAATATAAACGCCATCTTTAGCCAATTAGTATCAAAATTATGAGCATATTTATATAATTCGTTGAAATTCAAGCTATTTATATTTGCTGATGAAATATTAAGTAAAATTATTCCGACAAATGCTAAGGCAATACCTATAGAGCATATAAATACATATTTCCAAGCTGCTTCAATGGAATGTTTGGTTTTATTGAAGTAAATTAGATATGCACTTGATAATGTTGTTGCTTCAACCAGAACCCAAGCAAGTCCTAAGTCTGTACTTAATAAGGTCCCTGTCATTGAAAGTACAAAAATTAATATCATAAATGAGTAATGGCTAATTCTTTTTGCCGGTACTTCAAAGTTTTTTGCATAACCTGTGTTATATATTGCTACAGACATATACACAATAGAAAGTACTAATAAGAATATTAAATTTGTACTATCTACTGCGAAATATGCTGATTGGTGTTCTAAACCTATTCCTGCAGTAAGTAATATTGTTATAATTAAATGTATTACTGCATAGATATTAACCATAGCAATATTAAATTTCTTGTTTTGGATCAGTAAAACAAGTATTCCAGCAACTATAGGAAATATTAACATTGTATTAATCATTATATTCGTAGTCCTTTAAGTCTGATAAGTTTGAAACTTCTAAATCTTTAAATTCTTTGTTTATTTCGTTCATGAATAAGCCAAGAATGTAAACGGCGATGAATACATCAAGTAAAACTCCCATATTTACAAGCATAGGCATTTCTTTTGCAACAGATAATGAAAGCAAAAATATACCGTTTTCCATTGTTATAAATTCAATAACGTTTGAAATAATTTTATGTTTAATTGTGATTAACCATAAACTTATAATAATTGTTGCGATAGAAACTCCAAAGAACATTGGAGATATAAGTTTTACAGATGAAATATAATAGTTAGAGAGCAGGAATCCGCCTAAAAGAATTATGCTTGAAATTACCAAGCAATAAAAATGCGGAATGTTTGCTGCCGTATCTCTGTTTGAATGTGTTTTCTTTAGTACTCGATATAAAAACCAAGGGATGACTATTGATTTTACAACAAGAGTTTCAATAATCATAAAGATAAAATTGATTCCGTTTGCATGTTCTCCACAGCATATTAAAAACAAAAGTATGCCTTGGATAATTAGCAGTCTTATATGTGCAATAATTCTACTTGTTGCCGCTAAATACAGCATTGTTAAACCGAAAAGTATTATAAATCCGTCTGTCATTTATCCTCCAAACATCTTTGCTGTAACTAGTGCAAAAACCACCAAAGCAAGTGAACTCATAATAAATATGAATTCAAATACATGGGACATTCTTATTCTTGCCATTCCTGATTCAATAGTTCCAATGATTACAGAAATCAGTGCTATTATTGCAAGATAAGCTACTATATTTACCCAGTCATTTAGTCCTGCAGGAATTATTATGTATGCAATCAGCGAGGATATAAGCATCATTTTTATCCCGTTAGCCCAAGTGAATAACGCTAAGTCACTACCTGAATTATCCAAAATCATTACCTCGTGAATCATTGTTAATTCCAGATGCGTTGCAGGATCATCAACAGGAACTCGCGAGCCTTCAATCAAAATCATTAAGAATAATACAACGATTGCAAAGATTTTAATAAGAATACCGTAATGTCCCGCATTACTCATTATTTGTTGAAGACTGTCAAACGTAAGGTTTCCGCTTAATGCCATTATTGAGCCAATTGTTATGAAAAATGCAGGTTCAACAATAGACGTAAAACAAGCTTCTCTTGACGCTCCCATTCCTTCAAAGCTGCTTCCTGTATCCATAGCTGAAATTAAGGCGAAAAACTTACCTAAGCTTAATGTGTAAGCAAAAATTATTAGTCCTCCGCTTACCGTGAAGATGGATTCTCCTGAAGCTAAAGGTATGAATAATGATGCGAATATTACTGAAACTATCATTATAATTGGAGCTATTTTGAATACTAGGGATGTCGTATTACTAATAACCATCTCTTTTTTTAGTAACTTTATAAAGTCGTGTAATGGTTGGAATATTGAAGGACCTTTTCTTCCTCCCCAAAAAGCCTTTGTCTTTTTGATTATTCCTGCCATCAAGAAAGGTGCGACTAATAGTATTATTATATCCAATAACTTCACTAAAATCATTTTATAAACAGACTCCCAACTATAATTATAATAAGGAATATTAACCCATATTTGATATAAGATTGAATATTACCGCTCTGTAGTGATTCGAATTTTGATAAAAACCATTCATCATATTTGATTAATGGATTTATAATGTATGCTTCCTCAATGTCTTCAATTTGCAAATTAAAGTGAGAACTTTCAGGGAAAAGTTTTCTAGGTTTTTCAATATCAAATACTTTTTTAAATAATGGTGTAAGCATTGATAAAAGCGGACTTGCATAAGATGATGCTGTATATTGCATATGATTATTTGCTTTATTGTATCCGCATCCCCAAGTCTCTTGCATAGAAATCTTTCCTTTTGTACTTTTTAATTTCATGAGTATTATTGCTGTTAGTATTACTAAAAATAATAATGCATACATTGTAATGAAAAAGATCAATGACACTTCAGGAATGATACTATATTGACTAATGTTGATTAAAAGATTTACAGGTCTTAGCGCAATAGCAAAAGCAATAACTGAAAACACTCCGATTAAAATGGTTAGCAATGCAAGGAAGCACATTGGTAATATCATTGATTTACTATTATCTTGACTAACATTTAAAGCAGATTCACTTCTTGGCATTCCTAAGAATATTACACTGAAAGCTTTTGTAAAGCATAATATTGCCATTGTTCCTACAAGAGCAAGGCAAGATATTCCAAACAACATTATAATTAGTGCAAAGAAATTATTTATTGCTAATCCTTTGAACATTCCCATATAAATTAGGAATTCGCTGACAAAACCGTTAAAAGGTGGTAATGCACAGATAGATATTGATGCTATTAGGAACAATATTCCAGTTTGTGGCATTGACTTAATAAGTCCTCCAAGTTTTTCAATATCTCGGGTATGAGTTTTTGTATAAACACTTCCCGCAGATAGGAAAAGTAATTCTTTAAAAATAGAGTGATTCAGTATATGTAGGATTCCGCCTGCGTAACCTAATATTGCAACAATAGGCTGGTTGTATGCTGTTCCTAGCATACCTAATCCGATACCTGTTCCGATAATCCCTATATTTTCTATACTACTGTAAGCAAGAAGTCTTTTAATATCATTTTGAGTTATAGCATATAGAATTCCATATAACGCTGTAACAATGGCAACTATAAATACAATAAATGAAATTGTTTTTGATGGCGTTCCGACAAAAGTTAGGGTTCTTAAAATACCATATATCCCTGTTTTAATCATAACTCCTGACATAATCGCACTGACATGACTTGGTGCTGCCGGGTGAGCTTCCGGTAACCAATTATGGAACGGTACAAAGCCGGCTTTTGTTCCAAAACCTATAAAGAATAGTATGAATACTATATTAGCCAATGACCTGTGACCATTTAAAATATTTGCAAATGTTGAAAAATCAAAACTGTTAGATTTTACAGATAGTATTGCAAATGCAAGCATAATAAATATTACTGAAATATGCATGAATACAAGGTATGAAAGTCCCGCTTTTAATACTTCTTTTTTCTCATTTTCAAAGATTACAAGGAAAAATGAACTTAGTGACATAATTTCCCAGCATATTAAAAACATAATCGCATTCTGGCAACTAACCACAGCAAGCATTGACGCTACAAGCAATTGAAAAAATATTAAATGCGCATCAATACTTTTATCAGCATAGGCTTTTAAATATCCTTTTGCGTAAATAATTGAGACTACATTCATTATCGATATTATCAATATAAAGAATGCTGACAATTGATCTATCTGGAAACATACAGTCCCAAACAGATTATTAAAATCAAACAATTGAATTAAGCTTTGTCCATTTGTTAATACTTTTACTGCTGGTATTAGGTATAAGCTTGATGCGATTGTGTTTAATATTGAAAGTATTAAAATTTTGTATTTTTTATCGTATAACTTAACGATAAATCCGCTTAAAATAAGTATTATTATTCCAGTAAAAAAACTAATCATACCCTACCCAAAGATAAATGTATCCCTTATTTAGTTTTAAATCTAACAGGCATGATTGTCAAGAAATAACTGTTTTTTATAAATAGATGTGCGAAAAACGGTTTAGTTTTCTTGTTTTTTTAGTTTCTTTGCTGCTTTTTTTATTTTTATAGCGCGAGCTCTTATCGGCTGAAGTTCTATTAACTGTTTTAGTGCAAGTCCGGCGCTTCTCACATATATTGAACCTAATACACCTGTAATCCCTGCTTCTATAGGATGCCAAGTTGGAAATCTTAATATTTCTCCTATGGTTGCTAATCCTGAAAATAGTGCAGCATCCATGTTTCTATTATATTTTGCTCTAACAGTGTTCTTGTTTAAGTATCTTAGTCCAGATAGTTTAATTTTTGTTATTTGTTGATTGGCTTTGTCTTTGCTTATTTGTAGACCATTATTAAGTGTAGTTTGAATTTTTGATCCTATTTTTAACATAACTTTATCCTTTTTCTATCTAAAATGCGGACAAAAAAAATTTTGCTATAAATTTTCTATATTGTTAAATAAAAATAATAAATTTTAAAATAATCAAATTTATGTTATGATTTTATATATGAACGCGATGGAAGAATTACTTGCGCTTAGGGATGAGGAACAAGCAAAGCATTTAATGCGCTTTTTCAAAACCGACAAAGGTCAGTATGGGGAAGGGGATAAGTTTTTAGGTATCAGGGTTCCTCAGAATAGGCTAATCGCAAAAAAATATTATAAAAATATTTCATTTACCGAGTTACAAACAATGCTCAATAATCAATATCATGAAATTAGATTATGCGCATTGTTGATGATGGTATATCTTTATGAACGAACAGATAAGAAAGATAAAATAGTAAAACTATATTTACGAAATGTTCGAAATATTAATAACTGGGATTTAGTTGATTTAACTGCACCAAAAATTCTTGGTGCTCATTATCTCAAAACTAGAGATTCTTCTGATATTAGACGACTTGCGGATTCGGAACAGTTATGGGCTGAGCGGATTGCTGTGGTTTCCCAGTGGACAATTTTAAAAGAGGGTGAGTTTAAATTATTGATTAGTTTATGCGAAAAATTCTTGGGGCATAAGCATGATCTTATGCACAAAGCTGTTGGTTGGATGTTGCGTGAAGCTGGTAAGAAAGATAAAGAAATACTTTTACATTTTCTTGATAAGCATGCTAAAGCAATGCCAAGAACAGCTTTAAGATATTCAATAGAGAAACTTACTCCGGCTCAAAGAAAATTTTATATGTCAAAATGATTCTCAATAGCAAAAAATATTTTTATTAGTTTTCTCTTCTATATGATAAATTCTATTACTCCATATTATTTGTATCAAAAGAATATTTCGTTTAATGGTCATGTTGGAACAACTGAAGTTAA
>JAAVBM010000069.1 GCA_014803505.1 bacterium
AGGTGGAGGTCCTTGGCCTAAGGATGCTAGAGATTATAAGCTGATATTGAAAGACATGGAAGAAATTAGCAAGCTTGATGGTGGAATCTACAAACACAATATTATGCATATTAATGGATTTTCACCAAAACAACTTGTCGGTTGTATAACCTATGGTATGCTGACTTCTCGTCGTGAGATTTGCGGTATCACTCCTCTTGAATGTAAAGCTGGCGGTGTTCCTTACGGTACAACCTTGACTGGAGGTCCTGTTGATTATACTAATCCTTCAAACGGATTTACTACAAGAGAGGCTGTTGAATTAACTCCAGAACATTATGGTTTATCTTGGGGAAATACTGCAGATGAAATTGATGATGCGAGAATTTCAAGACAGGCACCTCAAGTTTCTGATATCTTTAAAAACATGGTAGATGAACATTCATCTGATAGAAATTCATATATTGCGAAATGTAAGAAAAATATTGAAGAAAAAATAGATTGGCATGAAAATGCTGAATACAATATGGGCAAATCTGCAAATAGACGTTATTTAGATGATATATGGGAAACTGATAAAGGTTGGGAAGCTAGAAATAAATCTAAATTAAGACGTTTAACGGGTAAGCTTGGTGAATTTAAAGATACTGTTGAAGAGTTGATGCATCAATCTAAATCAAAACCTGCAAAAGTTATTTTAGGTGTAGTATTAGGTTCATTAGCAATTGCTTCCGGAGTGTTTATGTATCTTCATAAATCTTCGAAAAAATTTAAAACTGTTGAAAATAATGCCGAATCCGGTTCTAAATTAAATCAAGCAGCTTAGTATAATAAAAAAGGACTGAATTTATATTCAGTCCTTTTTTGTGTTTTATATATTAGTTTATAATCGATGATAATATAATCATTGCAACTATCATAACTCCGATAAATATTAGTGAGCCAAGAACTCCTGTACCTGACGATTCTTTAAATCTCGCTTGTTGTAAATTGTTTTCTGCAGTATTATTTTCCATCATTTTGTTATCTCCTTTTCTTTTGTACGACAAACTACTCTAACCAAAATAAATATTGGTTAAGATACTGAATTAACTATGTACAAAATTACTTAAGGAGCATTCGGAGATATTTCCGTGTGGTAAATCCTTGATATCAGAAGATTTTTTTCTTGTAAGTATGTTTTATTGTAAATGTATGATAATAATTGTGCGAATTGCGAATCAGAAGGGCAAATGTTATTTTTGAATCCGGTAAAAGATTTATTTAAATCTGAATTATTTTTCTGGATAACGATAAATTCATTTGTTCCGTTTGAAGGAACAATAAATTTTTCAACTTTAGATGCGGAATTGTATACTGCATCATTAGAGTCAAAAGTTTGCACAAAGCTAGCAGCTTGCGGTAGTGGAGTGTGAATATCTGCCGCATTAGCTGTTAATGATATGAAAAAAATAAATACTATTAGAGCTAATTTAAAGATTCTTTTCATAGCTACTATTATATATGTAATTTATTTTCTTGTCTATTGCCTTAATGGTTCTTGTAGTAATTTGTATTCTTTGTATTTTTATTATAAATTCTTATTATGTGTAGTCGAATTATTGGTATTTCAGATATTCATGGTGAATACGAAAAACTATCTTCTGTATTAGAAAAGGTTTGTCCTCAAAAAGAAGATACTATCGTATTTATGGGTGATTATATTGATAGAGGTGCTAAATCTCGTCAAGTTGTTGATAAACTTATTGATATGCAAAATTATTGTAATTGTGTTTATCTTATAGGTTCCCATGAATATGCGCTTTTGCATGCAGAAACTGATGATTATTATAACTACTTATTCTGGAACTATGGTGGAGATAAAACTGCTGAGAGTTATGGCGGTTTTGAAAAAATATTTCAAGTGCATGGCGATTTTTTTAATGCTTTAAAGCCTTATTATTTGACGGAAAATTATTTATTTGTTCATGCCGGCATTAGAATAGGTATTGATTTGAAAGACCAGGATTTAACTGATATCGTTTATATTCGCAGCGAGTTTTATAATAGAGAACATGATTTACCTCAAAAAATTATTTTTGGACATACAGAATTTGATAAACCTCAGGTTCAGAAAGATAAAATATGTATAGATACCGGATGTGGTAAATATAAAGACGCTCATTTAACTGCAATTGTAATTACTGATGGTGTAGAATCTTTTGTTACTTCAGATTAGTATTAGTAATTAAGTTTTGTAAATATAACGATTTATTATTAAAGATAATTATAACTATTGCCGATTTATATAATGAAGGTGTATTATTGGCGAAATATCGATGAAGGATTATTTATCTTTATTAAATAATATTAAAACAGGTTATAAGATTACAGAAAACTTAAAATTCTTGAAGTTTTTTGACCAATCCGGAAATAATAATTCTATTTTCGATAAGTTTGATATGGCGAAATTAAAAACAGAAGTTTCGAAGTTCGCTGCTAAGGATGGTAACGCTGATGACTTATCGACTGAAGAAATGATTGATTTTTATAATTATACTATGTCTAATGTTGATAAGGAGTTTAAAAAAGTTACCGTTGATGATACTGAAATTGTTAATAATTTGTTAGGCTTTTTTAAATCCGGAGAACCTGCGGAGGACGAAAATTTCGAAATTTCAGAAGAAGATATGGCTGCTGATATGATTTTGTTTAATGATGGTGAAGAAGATGTTGTAGTTTCTCCTATGACAAATGATTCGCCAGAAACTTCTGATATTACTACAGTATCAATAGCAGAAGATCCGCTTAGAGAAGTTTATTCTAAGGATGAAATTTTAGAATCATTACAGATTCTTTTAACTCCCGAGGAATTCCCAAATGCAGATTATTTCTTAGATAAATATAGTGATAGAACTCCTCAATTATCAAATATTGATATTGCATTGCTTGTTAAAGTTGGAGAACACAAGTTAGATCAGATTGATAGGTTAATGAACCTTGAAAATCTTGAAACTCAATTGAAAGGTCAGGATGTTGCTATTCTAGCTGATATTGACCCTGAAGTGTTTGAAAATTTAAAAGAGTTTTTAAATGTAAAAGGTAGAGTATCGCAGTTTACAGCAAATGATATTTTAGATATGGCCGGCTTTACTCCTGAACAAATTCAGAAAGTTAGGTTCTTATGTAATATGCCGAATAGAGATGCTATTGAACTTGATCCCACAGAAATTATTGCATTAGTTAATGTCTTACATCCTGATTTGGATAATTTTATAGATGAAAACCCTGATTTTACTATTGAAGCTATTAATGAAAAAAATGCAACGGTTATTTTGTCATCAGAAGATAATTTATATGCATTTGATTCTATAAATGGGTTATTTCAAATTCAAGAAATTCTGCGAAACAATGATAATGACACTATGACTTTAATGACTCATAATAAACTTGCAAATATAAAACAAATTTCTACAAAAATTCCAGACCCGATATTTGAAGGTTCTTATATTCTGGATAAAGAGGAGGTTCAATATTTTGATGAAAAGGGTAATCTTAAAGAAACTCTAAATCTGATAAGAGGTGTAAATGATGGTGTTATTGATGTTTCTAGAACTTTAAGTGATGGAACTGTTATTCCTGTGCAACACTATACCATTGATGAAAAGACCGGTAATATGGTAATTGAAAAGAATTTAGAATCTCCTGATGGGACTAGTACTGAGTATTACTATGAGGAATCTGAAAATTTACAAATTTTAAGTTATAAAATTACTGATAAAAATGGTGATTTGTTAATGTACAGAGAGCAAACAATTCAGCAATTAGGTCCAAATTCTTTTATTTCTTCTATAAATGACCATGCTTATTGTATAAAATTTGAAGATTCTAATATAACTGTTTTTGATGAAAAATCAGGAAAAACTGCAAAAATTCCGATTGATGGAAAAGTCAGTGAAGAAAGTCGAGATTATGTTTTAGCAATATTGAGGCAAGTTCCGGGAAATCAATTGATGCTGATGGATCGTTTTCCGATTAATAAAATTTTAGTAGGAGATGGCAGAGCATTGCGTAACAATGCTTTTTGGTGTGCTGTAGATAAAGAAATTAATATTAGTGAACTGGAAGGAAATGAAGATTTTCTAGATAGTATTACCACTATATTTATGCATGAGTACGGGCATTATGTAGATACTGATGCGGAAGGCTTTATTGGTGATATTTCAGGTGATGAGACTTTGGATATGATTTATCAAGAAGAATTAAAAAATTTTTATAAATATTCAACTATAGAACAGCAAGATTATATTGATTATTTTACGACATTTGATGGTGCTGCCGGCGAAAGAGTTGCTGAAACTAACTTGTTAACTAATACTAAGCCTAATGGTATTACTGCACTTCGTTCATTCTACCTGCAAATGTTTTTCCCTAAAACTATTGCTAAAATTTCTGAATTGATTAGAGATAAAGAAGAGTCTGTTGTTTAAAAGATAAAAAGTCATTGGCTTTTCAGGCATGCGTTTAAAGAAAATTTAGACAAAACTCTAAAAATAGTACGAAAATAGCAAAATAAAAAAGGGTTTGAAACCCTTTCCAATAAAAATTGCGCTTGGCGCGATTCGAACGCGCGACCTATCCCTTAAAAGGGGAGTGCTCTACCTGCTGAGCTACAAGCGCAAATGTCTATTCATATTTCCTTGGCTAACGGTTCGTTCACCGCGTAAACTTATTGTAGCAAGAAC
The DNA here is from genome assembly GCA_014803505.1 of bacterium. Lineage (GTDB taxonomy): Bacteria > Cyanobacteriota > Vampirovibrionia > Gastranaerophilales > Gastranaerophilaceae > Zag111. The sequence continues at coordinate 4,704 of JAAVBM010000069.1, forward strand.
ATTTTTTATTGTCAACTATTTTTTTTTAATAAAAAAAGGTTCACATATTGTGAACCTTTTTTGCTAGATATCAATATATTTTCGCGCACATTCAAACATTGAATTAATTAGTGCAGCATTATTATTTAAATTCATGCCGTTTGTTTCTAAAACTTGTTTAATTCTTTCTTCCCAAATGTTGTAGATATCATTTTTGTCTAAATCTAATATTTGTCCTATCATTGATAATTCTTTGAAATCAATGGGTACAGGATATGCTCCTCTGAGCATGTCTACTATTTCGACACGTTTTTTTCTTGGAAATGCTTTTAGAAAGTTTACTATACTCATTTTCTTTTCTCTAAGCATGCTTTTTAATAATTCAATGGTTTCATCTTTGATGAGTGGTTCTTGAGGAATTTTATATTCTTCAAATTCTTCTGGTTCGATATCCATGACTGTAGCAATTCTTTCTAAAGTTGTACTTCTTGTTGAAAATGGTATTGTTTCATCTATTAGATTATAAACATATGATAAAGTTACTCCTATCATTTCTGCAAAATCTTTTTTATGCAGTGAATTTTTTTCTAAAAAGTTGGCTACTTTTTGTGAGCTTTTTTCTTCAGTTAGTTCTTTCTTCATTATTTTCACCTCTTTTGTTTTATTTAAATTTATTGATTATTTATCTTTTTGTTAAGCTTAAACTTGCTATATCATTCTGGTAATATTTATTTAAGTTAAAATACTATGTATAAGTATTATTTATTATTGAAGGATTTTTGTAATATGAAACTGGTTGTTGGATTGGGCAATATTGGAGATAAATACGTTTTTACCCGTCATAATGCAGGATTTATGGTTGTTGATAAGTGGGCAGTTCTGGAAAATGTCTCGTTTAAAGAAGAAAAAAAGTTTAAATGTTTTATGGGTAAATTTAAACGAAATGGAGAAGATGTTTTATTGGTCAAACCTACAACATTCATGAATTTATCTGGTGAAGCTGTTTCTGTAGTTATGAATTATTATAAAATTGATATTTCTGATGTCATAGTTGTATATGATGATTTATCTTTGGAACTCGGTAGAATGAGATTTCGTCCAAATGGGTCTGATGGCGGACATAATGGAATTAAATCTGTTATTAAGCATTTAGGTTCCTCTAATGTAGTAAGGTTAAAAGTTGGAATTGGGCCTCAGCCGCCTATTCCGTCTGAAAGTTTTGTTCTTCAAAATTTTACAAAAGAACAACTAGAGCTTCTTAAGCCTACACTCACTCGAGCTATTGAAGGTATCGAGTGCTATTTTGATAACGGTTTGCAAAAGGCTCAAAATCAATATAATTAGAATTGAATTATGCTTCATTTAATGGTATAATAGTTCGCGTAATGTAAATTTGATAAGGAGTAAGAGCAAATGAGTTTACAATTGGCTGAACAATTTGAAGCAAACGAGCAATACGAAGAAGCATATCGTGAATATATCAAAGAATATGAACAAAATCCGGATGATTTAGGTTTATTGGAAAGACTTGGGCATTTGGCTCTTATTCTTGAAAAAAAAGAAGATGCGGCTTCTTATTATCATGAAATTTTAAAAAGAGATTTTACTAATCCGCTTGCTTATGAACAGTTGATGACTATTTATGAAGATACTGACAGATATAAGTACTATATTTATAGAGGTAATAAAAATTCACTTGAAGGTAAATTAGAGTTTGCTATAAATGATTTTAAAAAAGCCCTTTCTGCAGCTTCTGAAGAAACTCAAATTGTAATGACTCGATTGACTCTGGCTAACTTATATCGTCAGTTAGGAAATACTCTTAAAGCTATTGATGAGTATAATGTGATTTTGGAGTATGACAATTTGCATGAAGATATTTTCTTACAATTAGCAGATATTTATCTTCAAGACGAAGCTTATTCTAGCTCTATTGATGTTTTAAACAGAGCAAAACAAAAAGGTTTTGATACAGATAAAGTTAATGAAGGATTAGCTGCCGTGTATCTAAAAAGCGGCAATCCAGCTAAAGCAATTGAATATACAAAAGATGAATTATTGAAAATACAATCTATGCTAGAA
>JAAVBM010000070.1 GCA_014803505.1 bacterium
ATTTTACATTATTATTTTTGTTTGATACGTATAATTTATTAACTACACTAATTCCACCATTACCTATTCCAATTATTAAATTCATTATTCAGCCTCCTCATCAATTGGTACGATTTCATCAAGTTCGATATGATAACGCTTTCCTTTTTTGTCAACACAAGTAGCGAACCATACACCCCCATCTGCAAACTCGTTAAGCCAAGTTTTGATAAGTAACCCGACTTGATTTGTTTTACGATTTAGTATTTTTGTTCCGAATGCGATGTCCATAAGTTTTTCCTCCTTGCACCTATAGTAATCGCTCTTGGTTTAGCGGAAATCAAGTCCATTGACACAATACTTATCATTAGCTACAATTGTGAAAAAAGGAGTTTAGAATGGCTATTCCAAATTATCAAGAATTTATGCTTCCGACATTAGAAGTTATTGCAGATGGACAAGAACACAAAAACAGTAATGTTGTTCAAGCTGTTGCAAAAATATTAAATCTTACAGAAGAAGATATGCAAGAAATGCTACCTAGTGGTAATCAACAAACTTATTACAACCGTGCGGGTTGGGCAAGAACATATCTTAAAAAAGCCGGATTGTTGGAATACCCATCTCGTGGATTTATGCAAATTACAGAAGCAGGTAGATCTGTAATGGCAAATAAACCACTCAAAATTGATAATAAATTTCTCTCACAATTTGAACAATTTGATCAATTTAAAAACAATAGAAATAATGAAATTTTAGAAACGAAAGAAGATGAAATTTTCACAGATACACATACTCCTGATGAAATTTTTGAAGTTGCAGAAAAAGAATATTTCAATTCTCTTAAACAAGATTTATTAGATGCATTAAAAAAGGTTGATCCTGTACGTTTTGAAAGAATAGTGCTTGATTTAATGGAAAAAATGAATTATGGTATCGGAGAAATGACAAAACGTAGTCATGATGGTGGTATCGATGGAATTATAAACGAAGATGAGCTTGGATTACAAAAAATCTACCTTCAAGCTAAAAGATATTCTGAAAATAAAGTAAATGAAAAAGAAATTCAAAATTTTGTAGGTGCACTTGATTGTTCGGATACAAATAAAGGTGTTTTTATAACTACAAGTTATTTTTGTGAAAAAGCACAAAAGAAGGCTTTAGCAGCCAAAAATAAAATTATACGTTTAATTAATGGAGAAGAATTAGTAACACTAATGATAAGATATAATCTTGGAGTTCAAACTAAAAAAACTTATACTATAAAACGAGTTGATGAAGATTACTTAACTGGTGATTTATAAACGTTAAGTTTCATATTTAAACACTTGATATAAAATCCTTTTGAGTGATGTATGTAAGTACAAAATTTGAAAGGATTTTATTATGGCAAAATTAGAAGAAGTTATTGAAGTACTTACAGAGGTACTGAACTTAGATCCGGAAAATAGAAATGCAAAAGTTTCTATTTGTGGAAAATACTTATTTATAACCAGACCGGATCAAGATGATGGTTACTATATTGAACTGAAATGATAACTATTGTGTCGATAGACTTGATGTTTAAAGCAGCAAGAGCGATTAATGTGACTACAGTACAAATAAAAGAGGTTCAACATGGTTAACATTTTTCAGAAACGAATTAAAAACTGGGAAGAGCAATATGGTTCTTTAACCCCTGAAATTCAACGTAAAATCGATAAATTAGTCGAACACTATGACAGGACTCAAAATGTTGAGAAAGAAAATAAGGTTCTGTCAATTACTGACGGAACAAAGTTAGTTCGGGAATTTAAAGGTAAACGATATTCTGTAACGGTAATTCAAAACGGTTATGAATATAACGGTAGAAAATACAAAAGTTTATCTGCAATTGCTAACGAAATAACCGGCACTCGTTGGAATGGAAAGAAATTTTTCGGGGTTGCGTAATGAAGAAAAAGATCAGATGTGCAATTTATACCAGGAAATCAACAGAAGAAGGCTTGGAACAAGATTTCAACTCGCTTGATGCACAAAGAGAAGCTTGCGAAGCTTATATAAAATCTCAAATGCATGAAGGTTGGGTTTTATTAGATAAGCAGTATAACGACGGTGGATATTCAGGTGGAACAATGGAACGTCCCTCATTTAAAGAACTTTTGAAAGATATAGAAAATGATGAAGTTGATATTGTTGTTGTGTATAAAGTCGACCGTTTAACTCGCTCATTGATGGATTTTTCAAAAATTATTGATGTCTTTGATAAGCATAACGCCTCCTTTGTATCAATAACTCAGCATTTTAATACAACAACTTCAATGGGACGATTAACCTTAAATATCCTGTTATCATTCGCTCAATTTGAACGAGAAGTTACAGGTGAAAGAATTCGGGATAAGTTTGAAGCTTCACGCAAGAAAGGGCTCTGGTTATCCGGAACGGCTCCTTACGGGTATATAAAAGACGATCATCATATGTTACATCTAGATCCTCCTTATTCTGATAATGTACAAATTATTTTTGAATCTTATCTTAAAATAAAAAATGTACTTAAATTGAAAAAGTATCTTGCAGAGCAAAAAATTCGCACAAGATCGGGAAAAGAATTAGCAAAAGGGAGTTTATATCACATACTTTCAAATAAAGTTTATCTGGGCAAGATTGTACATAAAAACAAAGAATATGACGGCTTGCATGTGCCAATTATTTCAGAAGAATTATTTAACGATGTGCAGAATTTATTAAAAGCGAATTCGGTTGAACGCAAACACGCAATAAATGCGAAAAACGGTTCACTACTTGCAGGATTAATTTATGATGATATCGGAAATAAGATGTCACCATCGGCTAGTAATGCCAATAATAAACACTATCGCTATTATGTAAGCATGGCAGTTAAGAATCCGATCGACTATGAACGCGGAGAGATCACAAAAATTTCAGCAGGTGAAATTGAAAAATTTGTACAAAACGATTTGGTAAAATTACTACAAAATACGTATCGAATGCAGAGTTATCTTGAAAATTATCCGGTTGAACAGCAGAAAATAATATTAGAAAAAATGCAGAGTTTTGAAACGGACAAAGTATTCTTAAGAACTGCGATTAAGAGAGTTGATTTAAAAACGGATAATATCTCAATCAGTTACGATATAAATTATATTATCAAATATTTTGCAACATTGGCTTTTAATGCTGAATTTAATCATACTGAAGAAGATGAATTAATAATTATAAATAATATTCAAGTAAGAATTTCACTAACTCCACAAAGACAGAACAAGATTATAATTCCGGGTAAGGCAAATTATGATATGAAACTGATTCAAGCGATTGTAAAAAGTTTTTGGTATAACAAGCTTGGTGCAGAAAGAAAACTCCCAATTGAAGCTAGAAACGGGAACAACAAACGCTTACGTAAACTCCGCTTCCTACCACCAGAGATAATTGAAAGTATAATGAACGGAACCCAAGATCCTGAGTTAAATGTGAAGCAGTTAATTGCAATGGCTGAAAAATATTGTTAATAGTTAAAATTTAATTAATTATTATTAGTTTTAAATTTTTGATTTATATAATATCTTTATGGTTTTAAAAAATATTTGTAAATTTTGTGGTAAAGAGGCAAAACTTATTAAAGCTCATATTATTCCTCGTAAATTTTATCTTGATTATAAAAATGAAAAATATATGCTAGTTAATGAATTAACTGGTAAATTTCAAATCAGACAATCTGGAACTCATGATAATAGTATATTATGTGAAAGTTGTGATAGTAAAATTTTGGGCGTTTTTGAAAAAGAAGGTTATCGAGTTCTATTTGATGAAATATATAAACATGTTGCATATAAAGATGATAAAACAATAGTATATCATTTAACTTCTGATAGCTATGATTATAATAAATTAAGGAAATTTTTTATTTCAATTTTATGGCGAGCATCTATTTCATCTTTACCTGATTTTTCACATATTCAATTAGGTAAATATGAAGGAAAAGCATTTGAAGTCCTTTGTAATAAAAATAGTCATAAACATTTGTTGAAGATATATATCTATAAATTCCCTAAACATAAAGATTATAATAAATTTACATATATTACTAAAACTAAAATAGCAAATTACAAAGCATTTATTATTAATATGGCAGGATATTTTATCATTATGGTCATTAAAGGTAAAAATCATCCATATACTATGAGTTATCCTATGAAAGAAATGTTTCTAAATGATAAAGGTTTTTATATTATTGAAAATGAAGATTTATATAACTATCATGCAAATATAGCACAACAGAAAATGCAAAGAATTTGGAAAAAGGGAATTAAACCTCCATTTGCAAATAAAAAATTAAAAGTTTATTATGCGACTTCTAATTCATAACCTAATTCTTGAAATATTTTGACAATAGTAGAAAATTTAGGTTCTTTCTCTGATTTAAAAATACTATAAAGATGTGTTCTAGACATTCCAACCTTTTCTGCAAATCCGGAAACAGTATCTTTTGCTTTAATAACGATTTCTAATGCACGATAAAAAGAATTAAAATCGCCATCTTCAAGATAATCTTTTAAACTTGCATTCAAATATAGTTTAATATCTTCATCAGATTTTAAATCATTAACTATGTAATTTTCTAAATCTAGTGTATGTTTTAATTCTTTCATTATAAGTTTCTCCATTCGTGAAGTATATTTTTAGGTGTTTCATTCATTTCCCATTATCAGTATATCTTTATCAATAAATATTCTCCAAAATTCAGGAGGTAATGGGGATTGATATTTAATACAAGCCAAAATAAAAGCTGCAAGAGGTCTAGTTAAGTCTTGTATATCAATGTCTTTTGTTCGCATCTCTTTTATAAATAATTTAATTATTTGTTGTTTATTAGTATTATTTGGATTATCAAAGTCGTAAAAATTACTTGTACTTATCCCCGTTCCGGTAACAACCTGGTTTTTAAATATATTATCTTGCCAGTTATTATCTGGATACCAACTGACTAAATCAATATCTTTAACTTTTTCATTATTTGATGCAATAACTTCATTAAAATAATATTCAATCATTTTATCAGCTTTTTCTTCATCAAAAATAGTAAACATTTCAAGCAACATTGTTAATAAATAACTTGATTTAGAATTCCATTCAATAGGTTGTTTTCCCGTTGCAACATATTCGGCAACCAAATCCAAACGATTTCTTCCTTCTATAAAAGGAATTCTTGTTCTATTAGTACGACGTATGCAGAAGAAATTTCCCAATTCTAAAAAGAAATCATGCAACTTGTCTTTTTTGTCATTTAATAAATAAGAAATAAATACCAAATAAAGTTCGATATGATTAATGTCAACTAATGGATAATAACACGAAGGATTATTGTCCATAACCTTTTCTATGTAGTTAGAATAATATTTTAAAATTTTTTCTCTTTTTTCTTTATCTGGTATATATAACATATTAATATATAAAATTCCTAATCTACCTAGATGCCAATAAGCAGTATAGCTTGAGCAAATCGCATTCAGCGATATAAATGCGGTTTTATTATTTATTCCATAAGGCAAAGTTAAAATTTCATAATAATCCTCAAAATATGCAATTAATTCATTAATATAAAATTCTCTCCAAATAGAAATAACAATCAAACGCAATTTTTCATTTAAATCGGGAAACAAATCCCAAAGCTTTAATATTGCATACTCTATTAAATCGTACCAACCAATGATTGCAATTGGAGTTTTCTTCATTTCATTTTTCAGTATAATCAACGAAAAGGGTATTAAATTTAGTTTTCGTTCATCAATACCGGTTGTAAATACTTGTTCTAAGAAGTTTTTCCAGTTTGGGATCAGTTGATTTTCCCAGTTTTTTGTGCCAAATTCAAAATCAGCAACTTGCAATGAAATATATGATAACAAGCCGGATAAATTATTAGGTAAAATATCTGCAGTCAGTAAATTTTCAGTGACTTCTTCTGTTAATCTGTCTATATTCCATCTCTCAAATTCTAAATCAATTGTTTCGTATATTTTTTTAGGAGCCGACTTTATAAACGTTTCATAGCAATCAATGCCCTTTTGATCATCATTTTTGTTATACGCAATTATAATTTTATATTTTTTAATTTTTTCTAAATCTATTTCAATATTAGTTAAGTCGGGATTGATTGCGCGGCGTAAATCAGAATCAAAATCTTTTTTAATCCAATTATTATAAGTAAGTTTTTCAGCTTTTAACAAAAATACTATTACGGACTTGCTTTTTTGGTCATAAAAACTAAAATCAATTCCAAATTCAGCTTCAGTTTTGTGAGTAATAATTTGACCCTTGTTTTCAATATGAAAAGGGTATCTTATTGGTTGCCAGTTTTGAGATAAACCATATTGATAAATAATCCAATCAAAACCAATTTGATAATCTCCTTTATTACTTTTGTATGAACGTTCAGAAAGGCTTAATAAATAAGTTGTGATATATGTTTGTTTATTTTGCATCTCCAATTTCCTTTCTTAAATTTAAAATCTCGTTATTAATTTCTACGGTTTTAAAAATTTCTGAAATAGGATTTAAAAAAGATAATATTGGGATTTCAATAGAATGTTCCAAATGAGTATAGGTTTCACTTTCTGAAATACCAATATTTGTTCTATGTGCATGTTTATCTCCATATAATAATTCTATTTTATTGACTAATGCCATAAGTGTAGAATTTCTTTCTATTCCTTCCATGATCTCTTTATATTGCTTTATTAAACCCTTTTCGACAGCATCGTTACAACTTGAAAATGTAAAACTGTTAATAGGGCAATTTTTGTATTTGTTTATTATGTCAAAATAATTTTCAACTTTTTTTAAACAATTTTTAATTAAATCACATGCTGGATTATAATTTTTTAATGTTTCATAACATCCTTGAGGGAAATTGATGCATTGATGAGATATTTCGGTATCTAAGAATGTTCTTAATTTTTTATTTTTTACTTTATTGATACAATCATTAAAATCAATAATAAACTTGGCAAATATATTTCCATAATTTATTTTTAACAGAATTTCTTTGCAAATTAATTCAAATAATTTATCATTTATTGTTGCAAGAATATCATTCTCGAAATTTATTTTATCAGAATTATTAATATATATTTCTTGCGAAAAATAGCGTTGATTTACATTTTTAGATATAAATAATTCAGTGAAAAATATTTTATCTATATTGCCTACAAATGTATCAATAAAATATTCTTCATTTAATAATTCCGATAAGTTATTTTTTATTAAAAGATTAGAGAATAATTTATTAAATTTATTAGGATATTTTTCTAATATTTTAGTCAATACAAAACTTAAAGTTTCATACGTTCCTTTATTTTCATTGTTAATAGGTTGAATATTTATTAAAATTTTGTTTGCATTATCTATATATTGTTCATTATCAATAGCACATTGAATAAACATAACACAATAATATTTAGATAAATCAGTTAGATTTTTATTGGTATTATCAAGTAGCCATTGAATTATAAAATTTTTAATATCTTCTTTTTTTGACGAAATAAATAACCTGTATGCTATAAAGAATGCTTCTGATTCAATATTTTTATTCTTGCTTAAAATTTCTGCCAAAACCTTATCTATTTCTTCTATATCTGTGTCTCTTTCACAATAAGTATTAACTAAGGAAGTATAATAGTATTTTTGTCTATTGACATTATCTGCATTTTTCAAGCGTTTATCTAACTCCTTTATTTCTTTAGAATTTAATGTTCTTAAAGTTCCAAGAATTATTGAAATCAAATTATAAGTTATTTCTGAATATTCTTTATTTAATAATTCTTGCAGTATTTTAAAAGCAAGTTCTTTATTGCTTTTTGAAAATGGAGTTATTCCATTATAAAACAAATATGCACAATAATCATTTTCAACAAATTTACCTAATTTACTAAACCAATTAACAAAAAATTCAACTGATAAATCAAATTTATAAGACATAAAATCTTCAAAGCATGCTAGTATAATAAAAGTATTAACGTCTTTAGATAAAATTAAGTTTAAGAATTCTGACTGTAATTCTTTTGAAAAGGATATTAATTTTTTATACCACAAACTAGCAAGAAAAGTTTTTGAAATATCTTCATGCAATAAATCATAATATAAACTAGTTAACACTTCATAAAAATTTTCATCAGATATTATTTTCAATAAGTTATCATAGTTATTAGTTTCGATAATGTTTCTTATATCATTAAGTATATCGACTTTATTGATCTCAAAAAAATCATTGCCTATTTTATTTTGAATATCATTGATATATTTGTATAACTTCATATGTACTCCCGTGCTCTATTATAACATATATATGCTATAATAAGTTAAATTTGATTAGTCAGAAAAGGATGTATGAATAAATGTCAAAAGATTTAAATTATGCTAATTGGTTATATTTTATTGGTACAAAAGAAAATCCTACGCAAATATTTATATATGGTTTATCTATACCCACAAAATGCCCTATAGAATATTCCTTAAACATAGAAGATAAAGGTTCCATTAAATCTGGAACGCACCTATATTTGTTTAGATCTGTGAAGCGGATAAACGAAATTGTTATTGGTAATAATATTGACTTAGCAAAAATATACTCTGATGATAAACATATATTACCAAATAGACAATTTTTGAATTTTATTACTCAACAACATTTTATTCAAAAGTATGAAAGTTGTCCTGTTAAACACGGTATTCAAAGTCCAATAGGCTCGTTAGTTAGTTTAAATTGTTATTATAGCAAAGAATTCTTTGAAACAGATTTCAATAATGAAGAAATTATTCATTTACTACAGAAACTTGCCGAAGATACTAATCAGGATTTTTATGGTGATTATTCAAGACGAGTTGGATGTTTTGAAATTCTTGAGACTCAACCTTGGGCTGAAAGTATGTGTCCTTTTTATATTGAATATAATAAAGATGAAAAGCAATACTATTTTGTAAAGGAAAAGAATTTTAATGAAGATGTAACGTTGTTATTTAAACGCTATTATTCTAAAGAGGAAAAGGTTTTTGAAAAATTAATTTTTATTCAAAAAAATCAACAAAAGGTTTCCCTTAATTCTACATTCAATGATGATTTAGGATTTGAATATTCTGTATACAATGTAAATGGAGAATTGTTACATAAAGATTATGTCATATTTTTAAAAACTTTATCCATGAAAACAACAATTAATGGTGGAACAAGAAAAATTAAAGATAAATTCTCAAAGAAAGATAATAACCTTGAAATTATTCCTCTAAGTACCGAAATAAAGTCTATTATAAAATCCCCAGATATTGATAAAGAAATATCTTTTATAAAAGACTCTCATGAAAATTTGTTAAATATTATTATTGAAAATAAAGTTTCGGAAAAGGAAGGACAGTGGTTTAACAAATCTAAAAATGTACTTAGTGATATTGTTAATTATTTAAATTCTCTTCATGTACAGTCTTCGGAAGTTATAATAGTAGATCCTTATGCGGATGATGATACAATCCCTTTGGCTATAAGATTAAAGACATCAAAAATCAAAATTATTTCATCTTGCAAATCTTTACCTAAACAGGTATTAGCTAATAACACTGAAAGAATAAAACTTATAAAAGAACAACTGAATAATATGAATTATAATACAAATACAATAAAATATTATTTTATAAATAAAAATTTTCATGATCGTTTTATAATGTTCAAAAATGGCAAAGAAATAGAAATTTATTGTTTACCGAATAGTTTAAATGCAATGTTAAAAAATGATGATTTTTTAATATTGCGTTTGAATGGGAAAGTGAAGCAACAAGCGATTTTACATATTAATCAATTGAATAGCTTATGTGATAACAAAAATTTATTGGAGAATATAAAAAATGACATTGATTAATGAATTTGGTATTGATGAATTGTTTAAAAATAACCCTGAAACTTTGTTATACTACTCAGTAAGTTATATTGAAACCCATAAAATTAGTTTAATCCAATTTATTGGACTTTTGTCTTTGTTTGGTTATACATATAATAAATATGAA
>JAAVBM010000071.1 GCA_014803505.1 bacterium
ACAGTTATACCGCAAATGATTTATGATAAAACAGGCATTCAATCTATTGTAGTGGCTAATAACATGGAGAGTACAAAAAGCAGTTACTGGGCAGTACGTGAGATCGCGGATCGTTTCCCGAAGGCTAAGATTTTTGTCGAACTTTATACAGCTTCAACAGAGTATAATGAAGATATGCATCATAATTATTATACTTCTGCGATTAGAAGAATGCCTGAGTGGAGCATTTATAAATATCTCGGTTTAAGAGATCTGATAAAGAATGGGAATGATATTAACTGGCAATATTATTTTAGATTTTTTTCTTCAAGGTCTCAATGTTTTGACTTAAAATATGAAGATTTTCCTGTAGCTAATAAAAACAGGTTACTTGAATGTAAAGGATATGATCCTCGTTTTAATATAATGGAAGGGGGTGTATTTGAAAAAAATGATTTGACAGAGAATGAAAAAGCGAGTATTAATATTAGCGATGAAAATTTAGAATATATACAAAAGATAGTTGATTTATCAAACGATCAGAAATTTGATGTATTTTTTTTCGTTTCCCCATATTTGACAAACAGTTCGGAAGATTATAAGTATCAATTAATAGATGATTTTGTTGAAAAGAATAATAAGAAAATTTTAAATTTTAATTCACTAAAAGAAGAACTGCAATTGCTGGACGGAATGTATTATAAGGATGAGGGACATACAAATTATTATGGGGCGAGTGTAGTTACAGATTATTTAAGCTGGTACTTAGCAGATATGTTTCCTAAGGATTTTATAGAAAATAGAGAGAAAGATGAAATTTGGGAGCGATACGAGGGATGTTATAATAAATGGTTAAGCTTTCAGCAATTATCGACTATTACTGATGTGAAAGAATATTTTGACATTTTGGAAAGTTACAAATCAGATGTGTTAGTATTGATGGCAATACAAGGAGATAAAGAGGCTTTTTTCAATAGGATTAAAGCTGAGGGTATGACGGATTTGTACGCCTCAATTGGAATTACCGGATCAGATTCGGAGAGTTTTTTCGTATTAGGAACTGGGCAAGAAAGGGCGGAGTTTGAGAAAATTGAATTTAATTATGGTAACAGGGCTATGGTTCTTAAAAGTGAAGGTGGCGAGGCAAACATTCTGATTGATTGTATTGATATGTCGAAAAAAGTGAATGGAATAAATATTTGTGTGTTTAATGCTGAAGATATGACTTTGATCGATAATGCAGCAGTGTGGAATGGAACGCCTAATAAAATTGTAAGATAAATTTGAGAATGGATTATTAGTATCGTTATTTGTTGGGTGGTTGAATTGTGGGGTATAATGATTTATACTGGTTGAGTGCCTGTAGATTTGTTTGCATTATGATGATATTTTTATGGAGGATAGAGAAAAGATGACAGGAAATAAAGATAAATCAGCAAGTAACAATAGAAAACAAATAAAGAGTACCGCAAAAAGAATATTCATGGATTGTTTACTTGTTATTAGTATGGCTGTATACCCTGTTTTGTTTATGTATTTCCAAAATATAGAAGAAGTTAATTTTAGTGAAGTATCAAACATATTAATATTGTTTATTCTAGTAGCATTGGTGATATATGGGGTAACGTTTTTAGTGTTTAGGAAATGCGGTTTTAGTGCAGTTATTGCTAGTATATTTATTGTGTTGCTGCTTAACTATATGATTGTTCAAAAAGGAGTACAATTTATTTTCCCCTCATTAAAATACTGGCATATATTTCCAACTACGATTGTTCTTTTTGCGCATATCGTATATTTTTTGAGGAAGATTCCAGAAGAGCATTATGATAATATCGCTTTAATTTTGCAAATTACGATTTTGGCTTTAATATTGATCAATGCTATACCGGCAGCCCCACGTATGATTTCCAAGGTAAAGATTAGTTCAGAGCAGATGCAAGAAAAAAAACAGAGTGTAGAACGTGGGACACAAAGTAATTTTTATTGGTTTATATTTGATGAATGCGCAAGTTTTACAACGATGGACAAGTATTATGATTATGGAGATAAGACTGTATATAATAAATTACAGAACTTGAAATTTACGATATCAGATGAGAGTAGAAATGAAAGCGGGAACACCGTTTCGGTACTAACAAATTGTTTAAATCTTGAATACGTTGCTAATTCATCAATGGACGCGATACAACTGAGTGAACTTAGGGAGGATAATAAATTAACAAATATATTTATAGAAAACGGATATGAAATAAGAGGGATAGGGGGTACGGAGTGGCTTGGAATTCAAAGTATAAATCAAACGGCAGGCACGACAGGTAAGACAATTGAGGGAAAACAAATCTCAGATTTGATTATGCAAAATACGGTACTTGCGCCCCTTTTGCAGTTTGATGGCACAGCGGCGGCCAAAGTAATCATAGAGACTTTCGAATACCTGCAGGATGAAGATAATATCGAGGCGGATTCTTCGCAGTTTAATGTTATCTACCTATGTACCCCACATCAGCCGTTTCTATTTGATAAGGACGGGGGAGCTGTGAGTGCAGCAAATTATGCTAATTGGAATGATGAGAGGTATTATTTAGAACAGTATATTTTTGTTATGAACCAGATGTTAAAGTCTGTTAGCAATATCGTTGAAAACGATCCAAATGCTATTATTGTTGTGCAATCAGATCATGGTCCACGTTTTAACGATGAGATGCCATTTGAAGATAAAATAAATATTCTTAATGCGGTATATTTTAGAGGGGAAGAAATACCGGAAATAGTTGGTAAATCGGGAGTGAATACATTGCGAACTTTATGTAATAAACTCTTTGGGTATGAATTCGAAGATCTGGAGGTAAAGGATGGTGAATAAAAAGCGTACATGTATATATATTGCTATGATGATGGTATTTATCGTTTATTTAATTTTTGCAAATCAGATTGTATTATGTTTTGATAAAGACACAACGGTTAAAAAAGCGAAAATGTCGGACTTTAAAAGTAATTCGGAAGTCATTTTTTCTATTTCTGTGGGTGAGAATGTCGGAGGAATGCTTGAAAAATGTTATATGAACGGATGGGCTTTTTGCGAAACAGAACAAGATAATACCAATAAAGAGATTAATCTATTATTTAAAGACAAGTTAAGTGATGTATGTTATGTGGTAGAGAATGGTGCGCAGATGCGTCCTGATGTGTATGGAGTATTTAGAAATGAAAAAAAAATATACAATGGTCTAAACGGCTTGGAATGCCAATTTTCTACTATAAGTTTTAAAGAGGGTGAGTATGAACTGTTTTTGTATGTAAAAGAAAATGAGAGTAATTATGGTGTTGTTACAACTGGGAGGATTTATAAAAAGACGGGTGATGAATTTGTATATGTAAATTAAATTATTCAAAACATAATTTGAATTTGGAGATTAAAATATGCCTGGCATGGTTGGGAGTTTGGTGCTCCAAATGGGCAAATGAAGAAATTCAAAAGCACAGGTTGACGAGTTAAAATATATATATTATAATATCGGAGATAATAGTTATTGTTTTTTGTAAACTATATAAAACCTATTATCTATTATAAATGCACGATGCAGAGATATAATTATAAAATTCTAAGATATTATAAATGAAGAGGTAGATGGCATGAAAAAAGTAATTTGCAGATCAATCAAATTTTTCTATTTTTTCAGTTGTTTTTTTGTTATTTTTTCATTAAGAGCCGAGGCATATATTGACCCTTCAACAGTGACATATGTTATTCAGGCTGTTGCGGGTGTATTGGTTGCTATAGGTGCTGCATTTACGATATTCAGACATAAGATCAAAGCGGCGTGGAGAAAATGGTATTATGGCAGAATTGCAAAAAAGAATAAGCAGAATCAGATTGATCAGGCAGACAAAGAGAAAAACTAGATATTCAATTAGTTACTGAATAAAAGAATGGATATTGTCCATTCTTTTATCAATTTATTTTAATTTATTGAAAATGCAGGAGGAAAAGATGTGGACACTATTGTAGGAGCACTGGGAAATATATTAGGATTTTTAATGGCGTTCTGTTATCGTATCAGTAAAAACTATGGAATTGCGATCATTATTTTCACTTTTTTTACAAAGATTATTTTATTACCAATTTCCATTATGGTACATAAAAATTCAATTAAAATGGTGAAAATGCAGCCTGACTTAAATTTTATTAAGGCCAATAATTTTGGCGATAAGGACAGGATCAGTGAGGAGCAATTAGGATTATATAAGAAATATAACTACCATCCGATGTTGGGATTAGTACCAATGATGATACAGCTTGTATTATTGATGGGGGTGATTGATGCGATATATAAACCATTAAGACATATTTTCCGTGTTCCCGCAGATGTTTTGGCAACAGTAATTACAAAATTTTCAGTACTGTCGGGCATGAGTCCGGAGATTAATTCTATTCAGATTGCGATTGTTGACTGTATACAAAAGAATACTTATTTTGAAGAACTGGGGGCTGTTTTGGGTGCGGACCTGATGAGCGAAATCCAATCTTTTCAAATGAATTTTGCCGGAATTAATCTTGCGGATGTTCCCAGTAAGGTGGGAGGTGTTCTTATAGCCGTTCCGTTGTTGGCGGGTTTTTGTGCATGGCTTCTTTGCGTTGTACAGGATAAGATCAATGTTCTTCAATCCGAACAGGGAAAATTGAACAAAGCGTTTACAATGTTATTGTCAGTAGGATTGTCGTTGTATTTGGGATTCTTCGTACCGGCGGGAGTCGGTGTTTACTGGATGGCAGGTAATCTCTTAGCTATTTTGCAGTTATTTTTTTTAAACGCGGTTATCAGTCCGAAAAAGTATATCGATTATGAAAGACTGGAAGAAAGCAAGATTGCACTGGAGAAAGTTTCCAGACGTTCTAAAGCGAATAAAAAATTGTTTGAGAAAGATCCGTACAGAAATAAAGAAAAGCAGGACTATAAAGCATTTTATAAATTATATAATAAACAATTAGTGTTTTATTCTGAAAAGAATGGGTTTTATAAATATTTCCAAAACATTATTGAGTATTTATTGGAAAATTCAGATGTTATTATTGATTATGTAACAAATGATCCTAAAGATAGTGTTTTTGAAATGACGAGCGAGAGGTTTAGGACTTACTATATTGGGAATAAAAGAATTATTTCCTTTATGATGAAAATGGACGCTAATGTTGTAGTGATGACAACACCGGATTTGGAAAAATACCATATTAAAAGATCATTGGTAAGAAAGGATATAGAATATATATATTGCCCGCACGGTGTAAACAGTTCTAATATGACTTTACGGACAGGGGCATTGGATTATTTTGATACTTATTTAGCACCTGGACCAAGAACAGAGAGAGAGATTCGGGGAATAGAAAAACTGCATAATGCAAAAGAGAAAACAATTGTCCAATGGGGTTCAAGCGTTCTTGACAATATGATAAGCAATTATGAAAAGATGGATAAGAACCACGAAGCTGTTAAATCTATTTTGATAGCACCTTCATGGCAGGAAGACAATATTTTGGATTTATGCATAGAACCATTGTTGGATGAATTAATAAAAACTGAGTATCATATTATTTTACGTCCGCACCCGCAGTATTTACGTTATGATATGGATAAAATAAATGCATTGAAGGAGAAGTATTCTTCTTATAAAAATTTTACATTGCAGACAGATTTCTCTTCCAATGCAACAGTTTTTCAGGCAGACCTACTTATAACGGATTGGTCAAGTATTGCATTTGAATATTCGTTTGCGACATTGAAGCCGACCCTATTTATTAATACGCCTATGAAAGTAACGAATCCGGAATGGGATCAAATTGGCGTAGAGCCTTTGGATCTTGCCGCAAGAAAGCTTATCGGACAGGATCTGGAAGTAAATGAAATGGAAAAGGTAAATGGAGTTGTTGAAGAATTGATCACGACATCAGCATCTTATAAAGAAAGAATACAAGAGGTGCGGAATCAGGAAATGTTTAATATTGGAAAGAGCGGTCAAATAGGCGCAGAATATATCTTGAAGGCAATTGAGCGTGTAGAGGAGAATAAGGCAGAATACTTGAAATATATATAAGATGATTTGGTGGGAGATAAGATTATGATAAACTTTACTGTAGGTCCTGTGCAGTCAGGAGAAAATGTCAGAGAAATCGGCAGCAGACAGATTCCGTATTTTAGGACTCCGGAGTTTTCTGAAATTATGTTTGAAAATGAGCGGCTCACGAAAAAATTTGCTGGAGCAGAGGAGAATGCCAGAGTTGTATTTATTACCGGTTCCGGAACAGCTTCTATGGAAGCTGTTGTAATGAATGTATTTAGTCGGGAAGATAAAGTACTTGCCGTAAACGGCGGCAGTTTCGGACAGCGTTTTACAGATCTTTGCAAAATACATGATATTCCCCATACAGCGATCGAGGTTGAGGAAGGAAAGACTCTTACAAAAGCAGAACTGATACCTTACGATGGAAAAGGATATACGGGGTTTTTGGTAAATGTTCATGAAACTTCTACGGGGGTTTATTATGATATGGATCTGATCAGTAATTTCTGCAAGAAAAATGGATTATTTCTTGTAGTGGATGCTATCAGTTCTTTTTTGGCAGATCCATTTGATATGGAGAGGCTTAATGTATCTGTGATGATTACAGGGTCACAAAAGGCGTTGGCCTGTCCACCGGGTGTTTCGGCAATTGTACTTTCAGAAGATGCAGTTCAACGAGTGAATAATCATCGTATTAAAAGTATGTATTTTGATTTAAAAGAGGCTTTAAAGAATGGAGAGCGTGGACAGACTCCATTTACCCCTGCGGTTGGTATTTTACTTCAGATTAATGTCAGACTGAAAGAAATAGAGGAGTTAGGCGGTGTAGATAAGGAAGTGCAAAGAATTTCAGATTTAGCAGAGGACTTTAGAAATAAAATAAAAGATTTGCCTTTTGAAATCTTTTCGGAATCTATGTCAAATGCGGTAACACCGCTTCATCCATTAAATGCATCAGCATATGATATCTTTACAGTACTGAAAGATGAATATGGAATATGGGTCTGTCCGAATGGAGGAAAGCTGGCAGAAAAAGTGTTTAGAGTAGGTCATATTGGTGCATTGACCAAAGAGGATAATTCAGTTTTAGTGGATGCATTCAGGGATTTGCAACGAAGAGGAATGATTTGATAATCGACTATGGGTGGCATTTATGATTAAAGTAATAACATATGGAACTTACGATTTACTGCATTATGGTCATATCAGGCTGTTGGAACGCGCAAGAGCGTTAGGAGACTATCTGATCGTTGGAGTGACGGCGGATGATTTCGATATGACGCGCGGAAAGATCAATGTACAACAATCATTAATGGAGCGTGTGGAAGCAATTCGCGAAACCGGACTGGCAGACGAGATTATAATAGAAGAATATGAAGGGCAAAAAATAGATGATATTAAGAGATATGACGTAGATATTTTTACGGTTGGTTCTGATTGGCTTGGAAAATTTGACTATCTTAACGAGTATTGCCGAGTAGTCTATCTTGAGCGGACAGAAGGCGTATCCAGTAGCAATTTACGTACGGAGAAAAGAAAAATAAGTCTTGGTCTGGTAGGAGAAGCAGATGTACTACGTAAATATGTGAGAGAAAGTGCATATGTTAACGGGATGCAAATAACTGGCGTTTATTCAGAAGATAAACAGTATGTCGCAAGCTTTATTGATCATAAATTCTTATATGCAACTTATGAAGATCTTATAGAAAACTCGGATGCTGTTTATATTATTTCAAGTCCTATAAGTCATTACGAGCGTGTGAAATATGCTTTGGAGAGAGGAAAAAACGTTTTATGTGAGTCTCCGGTTGCCTTGACTGCTGCTCAATGCACAGAACTTTTTCAATTAGCAAAAGAAAAGCGGTGCATTTTGATGGAATCCATTAAAACAGCATATTCTACAGCATACCACAGAATGATGCTGCTTGCAAAGACGGGGATCATCGGAAAGATTGTGTCGGTGGACGCAACATGTACAAGTATCAGAAAGATCGATAAAAATAACAGGGAAGAAATGTCGCGTGCATGGAACAGTATCTGCGCATGGGGACCAACGGCTATGCTACCGATCTTTCAGATGTTTGGAGTAGACTATAAAAGAAAACAGATTATTACGTGTATCAGAGATGAAGAATTTCTCTATGATGATTTTACGAAAATTGACTTTATCTATTCTGATGCAGTCGCGTCTTTAAAAGTCGGAAAGGGCATAAAGGCGGAAGGAAATCTTGTTATTTCCGGTACGGAAGGATATATATATGTACCGGCGCCATGGTGGAAAACGGAGTATTTCGAAGTTCGCTTTGAGCATAGTGAGAATAACCGTCGTTATTTCTATCAGCTTGACGGTGAAGGGATCCGGCAGGAACTGGTGTCTTTTGTCCATGCGATAGAAATAGGAAAAGAGTGTTCTAATATCGATGAAGCAATAACAGAAGGAATAGCAAGAGTGATCGAAGAGTTTAATGCTGAAAAAGATACTATTAGAATTCAATCTCTCTGAAAACAATTCCCCACAGCTTTGCTGTGGGGAAATTTCTATTTCATCTTAGAATGCACAATATTCCAAACAAATACTTTCTGCCGATTGCCCCAAATATATTTCGATATAAGTAATTTTAATGTTGGTTTTTTTGCCCATTTTTTGCAAAGATCTTTGTATGGCAGTACTAAGAGATCCTTCATGAAGTTCTCCCGCTGTGGATTTTTGTCTATTGATTTTCTCAAAGGAGATTGGTATTTGTAAGCTGTTGCCAGATCCAACTTATGTCCAAATAAATATTGTCTGGCCGCGGCCATTGCAGATTTCCCCTTAACAGTATTGCACAGTACTAAGGAGGCTCCTCCGTTTTTTCCGTATAATTCCGGACAATATAAATGTACACCCCATAGATCGCCTAAAGTAATATCGGCAACACGAGGAAGTGTTGCATAAGAGCATTCGTAGCAGCAAGGACGACTCATAAGGTGCGCAAGCCAAATAGACCAAAATGGATTAAACCAACGGTCGATTTTGAGATAGCGTCCGTTGTGAAGCTGGGTAGACATTACCTGAAAATCCCATTTTCGTTTATCTTTATTTCGATAATCCAATTCTTTGATTTTACTGCCGTACTTTTTTTGCATATATGAGTCATACTTACGTATGAAGTGTGGGCTGGGAACGCCTTCACAGATGACTTCCACAGTTAGCAGGAGTTCCTGGCAGGAGTTTCCTAAAAAGGATTTAAGGCCTGCAATTTGGCAGGGGGTTCCCGAGAAAAGCACCTTTTTTCCCTCCTTTAGAAAATCTTTTGCTTTTGCATAGGAATTGCCTATATTGCTTTGAGAATACTTAGATTTACGGAAGATATTTATTTTTGATTTATCAGTGATATATTGGTGTGAGACGGATAATCCCTTTGCCACAGCACCGAAAATCACATAATCTTGGTCGCACCATCCGTCAACAATAGCAGAAAATGCACCGCCTGAGGTGCTGGCTTGCTGAATTGCCGGATTTTTATGGTATCCGCCAAATGCAATTTTAGGTTCTGTGGAAATTGGCGGGTGTTCATATGGGCAAACTGTGTTGCATTTTCCGCAGGATATACATTTGTCTGTGTCGACATATGGATATCGAAAACCTTCTGAATCTTCTTTCATATTAATTGCTGATCTAGGGCATGCTTGCACACACGCTTCACATCCATAACATTCGCTTTTTGCTTTTGAATTTAAGTATCCGATTGAATCATTAAGGTCCATAGATATTTCTCCTATTCATTGATTAATTCAAGTTCATATTTTAAAAAGTCAAGAGAGTGTTTCCGTGCGGTTTTAATTTTTTCATGAATATCTGCGTAATCAATGTCGACAGATATTTTTTCAAAACCAGTAATCATTAGCCTGTGTGAAAGGCCGAAAGAGTCAAGCAGTTCCGTAATTTTTGAATCACACTGTTCTCTGGAAAAGATGCAGAAATTTTTACAATACTGAATGCTGAAGATCATTCCGTGAAAAGAATTTGTCACAATAAACTGAGCATGTTTTATAAGAGACAAAAATTCTTCTACGCCGGCTTCGTAGAACATACGGTGATGTTCTGCATTAGTTGCTCTTAAGCTGATTTCGATAATTTCCCAATTGTTTTCAGCAGCCAGTCTTTCTGCGTAGGCGGACATCTGCGGGTTATAGCGCCTTGCATAAAGCAGCAGATAAGGCTTTTCACTTTGAACGGGAGCGGCAATTGTATCATAATCTTTTGATGTTAACAGTAATGTGGGGTCAAGCACTTGTTGCACAGGAATAGAGGTGTTGGCTTTGACATAAGGAATCATTGCATTTTCCCGAAGTCCGATTGCTTTAAAATTTTGCAGCCGTTCATTTAATATTTCGTAGGTTTCCGGTGTGAAATGTGAATCTCCGAAACTGGCGGCATATGCAACTGAATATCCGTTTTTCATGCAAGGATAGTTGGCATAGTAACCGTCATCAAATCCCTCAAACTCATCAATACAAAAAATGGTATCGCTGCCGCAGATAAAACCGTCAATATTTTCATCGGAAATGATATTTTGAAAATTAGCAGAAGTATATGCTTTTTTTGTCTTGCAGAATTGTGAGGAAAAAAAGGCATCAAATTTTTTGGCATTTTCCCGAATAGCAGGAAGACTTAGCGTGCACATCATTTTCGATTCTTCATCGGTATCCCACATATGTTCTAAGGGATTCAACGGGTCTTTGTCACGTAATACATCAGGGCAATAGTCTACAAGAACAGCCTGCCATTTTTGGTTTTCACTTCCCAGTTGGTTTACAGCCTGACATAAAGCCCATGACTGCAAAGCAGAACCATAATTTGTGAAATTACAGTAGATGTTATAACTAACAATTCCGAAACGTTTCATTGTATGATCTCTCCCGATATTTTAGATTTTAATTATATATTAGAGTGCTATAATAACATAAAAATGATGAAAGAACAAGTTGGAAGAAAAAGTGGAAATTGAAAATATTCAACATACTTTCTGGGAAGTGGTGGCAAGATCTGGGAGGATTTATTTGGCATATATTACATGAGGACAGTACTTGATCATAATGTAGTAAAATTATTCTTCGGGAATTGGTTTACGACCGGATTCGCCTACAATCTGACATTATGGACAATGCCGTATAATTTTATGGGTAGTGCTATTTGTGTCATGATATATATGTACTTTGGTGTATCCTTAAGAAAGGATATATTGCCCCTTTTTTAAGGATATCCAATGGAAATGGAATCTCAGTGGATTTTCTATCATTTTCTTCCAAGGCAGTATGTAAGTTACTATGTGAGCGTCAACTGGTTACCTTACATTTATCTTTCACAGTCGAATCAATTATTTTATTGTGGTTTAAAATGGTAAATTCTGATATTATTAGTTTATTAATAAATTAAATTTATAATATGGGAGATTCCTTATGAAAGATAATAAAAAGTAATATGAAAAACTGGGTATATGGATAGGGATTGTTGCTGGAATATTTACAATACTGGGAATTAGTATATTTGGCGATAATTTTTTAGCCGGAGATAGTGTAACTAATATCAATGAGATAAATTTGCAGAATAATGAAGTAGAGAGTTTCTCTGGAAATGTTATTGGTGATATCAGTACGAGCGATTATAGTAATATTCAAAATATAGAGTCTAATAATACTTATATAGAAAATCAGTATAATTTAAACGGCAATATTGTAGCGTTACCTTATGAAGATTTTATTACCGAATCGTACGATATCAATAAATTAGAAGATGCGTCTTTTATGGAAATAAAAGTACGAAATAAAACAGATACTGCTTGGGGTGATAAGGTTGCTGTAAATGTTGGTGATCAAATAGAGTTTCAAATAGAATATAAAAATACAAGTGATTATGATCAGATGGATGTTTTTATTTTTGATACACTCCCTGAAAATACAGAATATGTTAAAGGATCGTTAAAATTATATGACATAAATCATCCCAGTGGAGAAAATATTAATCCTGATGATTTTTTCTCAGATAAGGGGATTAATGTTGGTAATTTTAAACCCGATGCAAATGTTTTTATTTTTTTTACAATAGAAATTACAGATTTAGGTTTAACGGATGGAATTCGAACATTAAAAAATGAAACGCGATACCAAGTTGGAACCGAAGAAAAAACAATTTCAAAGGATCATGCATACACAATAGCGCATGGTTGGGGACCGGAACGTCCAACCTATGTCAATGAACACCCGGCAGATCATCCGGTATTCAATTCAATTACTGATAATATAGTATTGGGGGACGAAAGAAATTTTGTACGGATTGTCGAGCTTCAAGAGGACGAAAATAAAGAAAAGAACACGTACGTAGATAGTCTTGAAATTGAACCGGGAAAACGATATGGAGTATTTATATATTATCATAATAATGCTGCATCAAAATATAACAATGCTGAGAATGACTATACTGGTGTGGCCTGGAATGTAAGAATTTCATCAGGTTTTCCTGAGTCTATGGTAAAGGGAGAAAAAGGAACAGTATTCGGTCGTATTACATCTACAAATACTGATCCGGAATCTGTATGGGATTCTGCACAAATAATCGCTAAAGAAGATGTAACATTGCATTTTGTGCTATGCTCTGCCAAAATTCATAACAACTGGGGAGCATCAGATTCTGTTTTATCGACTTATCTTTTTTCTAATGAGGGTACATTTATTGGGTTAGATAAATTAAATGGGATGATATTTGGATGTTATGAGTATTCAGGGTTTATTACTTATACAATTGAGGTCGAATCCGCGAGTAATATATAAACGGCAAGACCATCAATGCCTTTTCGCAGATCAGTTCTGCCGCAGGCTATAATGATCTTTGAAACACCGTAAGCGCTAAAAGATTCAGTATTTATATTATAAAAATATTCCTATTTATTTATTTTAGTGTTATATTATAAATGTAGTGATTAGTTTATATAAGCCCATATATGAGAAGGAAATTGCAGTATGTTTGTAATTATTTTATTGTTTTTAGGTATTTTTTTGACAATTATAACAATTATTCTTGCTGTAAACAAACAATCAACGGCAGGCGCAATAGTATCGGCAATTTTTGCCCTGCTTGCATATTTTGTTTCTTTATATCCGTCGATTTTTAACCAAGAAAAAACAGAACCCAATATTGTCTTGAATTCTAAGTCTTTAAGTATGATAAGTACTGATGAATATGATTTAAAAACCATTATTTCTCCGGATAATTGCGAAATAAAATGGAGCAGTGATAATACGGCTATAGTTACTGTAGATAATAGAGGACATTTGAAAGCAATTAATGAAGGCAATGCAACAATAACGGCAACCATTGTTTATAAAAGTGTTGAATATACTGATATTTGTAATGTCACAGTAAACAATCCTACTATAAACTTAGGGGCCGCTAGTATGCTCCATGTCGGTGAAACTGATATCTTATCAGTTGCCACTATTCCGGAAAATGCAAGCATAAATTGGAATAGTAGTAATCTGGATATTGTTAGCGTAAATGATGCTGGGAAAATTAAAGGAATTTCAGAAGGTACAGCTACAATAACGGCTACAATGATTTATAACAACGTAAGTTATTCAGCGGATTGTGCCATAGACGTAAAAACATTTATTGAAGAAAGTGATAAAAATATAAATGATAATATCGAATCTGATTTACAAGAAACTATTACCTCTGAGATAGAACAAAATAGTGATGAACAAGAAACTATTGCCTCTGAGATAGAACAAAATAGTGATGAACAAGAAACTATTATCTCTGAAATAGAACAAAATAGTGATTTACAAGAATGTGAAATTAATACCATTTCTATTAGAGATGTTGCTTGGCTGGATGATGAAAGAATATATAAAGATGATTACGCAACAACAATGAGGGGTGAAGAGTGGTCAGATTGTATTAGATTTGGAAGTAGTAATATTAATTCAGATGGAACCTCGGTGCTTAGAGTTGTTTGTGATAAAAAATTTAGCAAATTTACCGCTGAAATTGCTCCACAAGAAGGATTTGATAAAACAGAAACAGTAACAATATGTATTTATGGTGGAACTGACGATCAGCAAACATTTAAAGAAGAATTTCAAATTGATTACTCAACAAAATCCTTTAAAGTTGAATTTGATATTTCAAACACTGAGGAACTGTATTTTTGGAAATTTGGTAACTATAATCAAGGAAGAATAGCCGGTCAATTTATAAACGGGTATACTGGTATGGGAGTGCTTATGCGTGATGCTGTTTTATATAAATAAAATTTAGATATGATAGCAGATGACATGCACTTAAAAACAATCTAAAGAAGCAAATTTTCTTATGGTGTACAAATGAGGAATATAAAATGGGCGATCCTTTGATCAGTGAATGGATAATGTGTGTAGCAGTAGGTATTGTAACAATTGTTGGTTCATATGCTTTTATCAATTTTTTTGACAATAAGCATATGGAAAAACAAATCACTCAGGCAAATAAAATGATAATCAATCACCTACGAAGTTATGTAGTTGATAGTGGTTTGCCTCCAAGGGAAATAATAAATGCAGTTAAGGCTTCGGTTGCACGTGAATATAATGTAAGGTATGACAAATTATTTACAACTAAATCACTGTGTGAAGAAATAATAAAGGACATCGTTGGCAATAGCTATATATCAAATTATAACCAAAAAAAATATATTGATATGTTGGTTAATTACCTTGAGGAAGATGATAACTTGGCAGCTGATAATAATGAATCATCTGTTAAGATATCTAGATTAGGGCGAGATTGCAATTTGATTTCCAGCATAGTAAGTATTATAGCAGGTATTGTTACCATTTTGAGTGTGTTCTTGATCGCATAAAATCGAGAGCTTCATGCTTTTATTTTTAAGAGCGGCAATATATTCATTGGGATTGATCATTTCCTTGTGGCTTTTCCATCTATATTTGTTAGTGTAAACACATGCGAACTACAAGCTGTAGCAAATGAACTTTTCACCCTGTTTCTGGTTGCTAGATTCGATCAGGCTATTGGATAAACGGCTGTCATAGATTTTTCCATATCCAATCTTTTTCAACCATGATGAATGAATTGATGAATATGATATGCAGGCTAAATTGTATTATGTTAAGGGCGATTTTGACGAGGAGCTGGTCTGGCTTAGTAAAGCTCAGAAAATGGAGCGGCCGTACAAGCAAGAGTGTTACTTCTTTAGAGGACAGTAGATGTGATTAGTATGAATACATAAATGGGTTTCTTCTATGGTAGGAGATTAATATTTAGATCCAATATGCTCTGAAGGGCATAATTGCTCATCTGTACAAGAGGGATATTAAAGCACTCGTCAAATAGTAATGCAACCGCAAAGAGGTTAACCTCATATTCATTTTTCAAGTTTTTGTCTTTATAACTATGTTTGTATTTATGGTTAAAAACGGCGTGCCCCAGTTCATGGGCGCATAGGATTTTTCTGGAGATGTCATCATATTTATTGTTTATGAAAATGGTCTTGGTTCCATTTTCACATCTGTAAGTGTTTGCCTTGAGAGAGCGGATATCCGCCTCTACAAAGAGCACTTCATACCGAAGCTGACGGGCAATTTCTATTGCATCTGTAGTCTCAAATATGTTACGTAGCAATCTGGCATATAAAATAATATTTTCTTTTGTCATTACCAACAGCCTCCTATATCTTTAGTATAGAATACGACCGAATGGTTGTCAATATATAGTATATTCATAATGAAAGAGGCACAATATACAGAGCGATAAATCAAAAGAGGGGATTGTTTTAACTTCAAAAAGCCAAATACCAATTTAACCTAAATCAACCTGCAAACAGTATAAACTGCCAAAACACAGTTTGACATCCCAACCTCAACAGTGTATACTCAATTCATAACAATCAAATCTATGTGAAAATCTATCCATATCAATATGGGATCATTGGCATATCGCCGGTATTTTCACGAGGTAGAGTACTTACAGATCAAGGACATACGGTTAATCAAGCAAAAAGAAAAAGAGATAAAATAAACAAAACAACGTATATTTATATTATAATAAAACAAATGTTTGCATTGACCGGAAAAGGAAAGAGAGGTATACTGAATGAACAAGGAGATGGTAACTGTGACTAACGGAGAAATGTTTTCGGCGATTATGGCACGCCTGGATTCTATGGAGGCCGGTCTGAATAAGAGGATAGACGGACTCGAAGTCAGGCTAGGTAGACTTGAGGAAAGAATGGAAAAACTCGAGGAAAGAATGGAAAAACTCGAGGAAAGAATGGAAAAACTCGAGGAAAGAATGGACAGCCTTGAGGGCAGAGTGGATAGCCTCGAAGCCCGAATAGACAAAATGGAATCCGATAACGCCATGGAATTCAAAGCAATAAGAATAGAGATGGATGTAGCTTATAAAATGTTAAGCCGGGATATCGCCAGCGTAAATGATAAGATAGACCGGTTCCTGCATACTAAGGATATTGAGGAATATGAAAGCATGAAAATACAAGTTGACCTGTTGACGCGGGGATATCAGGAGCTGAAGGCGAAAATCAGCTAAAGGTTCGCCAATTCACAAGCCTCATCAAACGTCTCCGCAGAAATCTCCACAGGTCCATAAGCCGCCGCGTTCAACGTCCGAACCAGCTTTCCCGCAGAACCATTCTCGTCTGTCAGAACCCCATGGACAACCAGCCACGCGATCTGTTCTTCAAAGCTTTTCAGACGGTACAGTTCCTTCTTCATCTTCACTTTACGAAGCATATCCTGATACCTCATCAGAAGCTTCTCACTGCGGTTCGCCCGATGGTAGTGATAAATCCAGCGCAGTTTTCTGACGGAGATCCACACAGGAATCACAAGGATTAACAGGATCAGACAGAATACGAGCCTATGTGCCGAAGCGCTTACGGTTCTTGTCGTGTCTGCATCGTCGGTCTGTTCGGAGGAGGAGTTGCCGGCGAAGTCCACATCCTGCTCGTTTTGGAATAATCGGGTGAACATATCCCATATACTTATCCGGCCGTCTTCCGAGTCCGTCCGATAGGGCGTGAGTTCTACGGGATACCACCCCAGTATTTCGTCGTATATCTCTACCCATGCGTGGGCGTTGGCATCGGAAGCAGCGTATGATACGACGGAACTTTGCGGCATCAGGGAAACTCCCTCGTAATAATCGGAAATGTTTAAGTCGGTAGTTTCGGCATCTTCTGCAATTTCAACGGCATCCACGGCATACCCTTCCACATATCGGGCAGGAATCCCCATATAGCGAAGGATCAGCACGGCAGAGCTGGCATAGTGGGCACAGTAGCCCTTACGCTTTTCCGTCAGGAAATAATTGACGAAATCCTTCCTTCGTGGCGTGATTCCGGGACTCAGCGTATAGGGATATTCGTCTTGGAAGTATTCGCGAAGACCGGCAATGATCTCATCCCGAGAACCGGAGAGTCCGGCTTCTTCGCAGAAATCGGCGATTGCGGACAGATTCGCTTCCGGAACATTCAGCCACAGATCACTGGAGAGCGGCGCGGCGTTTCCATCAGGCAGTCCGGTCAGAAGCGGATAATAGGTATACTCCTGCTGTGCGCCGGGCATAATCATTTTGCCGGTGTCTTCTGAATAGTAGGGCAGATATACGCCGATCATTGCGGCCACGTTCGTGATCTTCATGAGACCTTTGGCATAATTGTCCTGATCGGAGGCGAAGGCTTCTTTTAGTCGTCTTGCCGTATCCGGATCCCAGCCTTCTGCACGGGCGGTTTCATCCTCCACGCTCCAATGATTTTCATAAGGAATATATTCTGCGCCCACGAAGGTTTTCAGATAGATTCTGTCAAAAGTATAGGGGACAAATTCCAGATTCAGATCGGGTTCATAGTCCAGACGAACGGTATTCACGCCGCCCAGACGTCCGTTTACGAGTCCGCCGGTGGTGGGGTAGAAGTTGACCAGTCCCATGAGGCCGAGGAGATAGAGATTCTCCATCGTATCCATGGTTTGCAGCTTCAGGGTGCTTGTTTTTCTGTCGGCCATATAAGTGCTCCTCGGATATAAGAAGGAGGTAACGCTCACGACGATACTGCACAGGAGCGCGATTGCAAGCAGAGCGCTCATGGCGGCTTTGGAAGAAAAATTCCCATAAAATACGTGTTTTTGAGCTGCTTTTCTCAGGATCTTCGGATGCGGACGATGGCACTGATATCGGTTCTGTCTAAAGATGTATACAGTAATAATTCCCACGGTAAACAGGATGACGTAGCCGCCGGCAGGCTCGTATTCCAGATAGATCGGTATTAACAGGAAGAGCACAGAGGGTATGGCGGCGGTATAATACTTGCCTTTGCGCGAAATCAGTCCGTTTATGATAATGCAGCCGACGAAGGCAAAATAGCACATGGCTGCGGAGACGGCCATAAAGTGGTTCTCTACCTGTTCCGCATAGCTGACCTGTGCATCGGTTCCGAAGAAATAGGCGGCGGAAGAGGAAATATCGTTCAGGATGCCGTAGAATCCGCTGCTGATGTAGACACGCATGCCGAGTCCGGTGTACAGGACGAGGATAAAGATCAGGGTATAACCAACATTTTCCCACCAGCCGGATGTATAGAGAGTGGCACAGTAAAGCGCGGCGAGCAGGGCTGAGAGGAAGAAGGCCCACTTCGCATATGATATATGGAAGGCGGACAGCATGCCGCCCAGACTTCCGGTGACGATAGCAAACAGAAATAAAGCGCGAACAAGCAGATTGCCCCATCGTCCGTAGGGATCGTCTTCGCTGTGGGCGGACAGATCTTCGGACAGTATAATGCCCTCGGACAATACAATATTCTGTTGGCTCTTTTTCTTCCATATGCTCTTAGCCATTCGTACATATCTCCATCTGTATGGTATCGTCTTTGACTGTCAGACACATGTAACTGCGAAGCTGGGGGTAGCAGTTCGCCATATAGCCCTTCAGCAGGGTGGTGCTGCGGGCGGACAGTTCAGTTCGGAAAATTTCACAAAAAGCGTTCTCCAGTTCCTCCTCACTTCCGCAGGAGTAGCTGTCAAAGGCGTAAAGGTGCTGATTCCAGACAAGCAGCCGGACCGTCATGTGTGCTTTAATCATTTCCGTGACAATAAGGCAGCCTTCTGACAATAGTTGCTGAACTTTTTCTGTCTCAGGAGGAAGAGCCAGGAGCAGTACATGCTCGCTGCCTGAGAGGGAGACGCGCTCTTTGACCATCAGTTCCCGTTGCCTGGCCGAAAGCTTCCAGTGGATATCCCGTGGGCGGTCACCGGGCACATAGGCGCGGATATCGCTGACTTCGCTGTGATCGCTGCCCTTTCGCACACTCTCTGTAAGTTCCGCCGCACCTGAGTAAGCCTCCGGAAGAGAAAACTGTGACGGCTCTTCGTGTTTTGGCAGGACGAAGACACATTCTTCCGGCTTACAGTCGACGCGGATCAGGAAAATGCCCAGCAGATCGGTGAGAATATATTCTTTACAGGTGAAAACGATCCGCCCCAGATCGGTCATGGAGACGGTCATCGGAAACCGCTTTGTGCCGCGGGGAGGTATCGACAGCAGAATCTTCTGGTCATTATAGGTCTGAAAAAAGGAATTGCCGACAGTGAGAAGCCATGTGCTGTGCAGCGCGCAGGATAGGCTGCGGTTTGTTGCGCTGACGATGACATCGACGGGTTCTCCGGGTCTGACGGTTTCATGAGTGACTCGGATATCTCCCTCTATGGAATCCGCCAGCCGCCATGCCATGTAGAAGGAACAAGGCACCAGAAGGGTAAGGATGATTCCCAAGAGCAGGAAAAAATATCCCCGAAAAGCGAAAAAGAGCAGAATATTAATGATATAAATCAGCAAAAATGCCGCCAGATGTAAGGCGGAGATACTGATTTTTTTGTTTGTAATATGATTAATTGTATTCATAAGCAATATTTCAAGTAAAATTCCGGCTTATTTTGAGTTTGTGACGAAGTTTTGTAAAACACGCAGTATCACACGGAAATTATTGAGTATAGCTCAGTTAATCTTAGGACTTCGTACTGTTTCATGTAGTTTATCGATGGCGGTCTCTACTAAGGTGCCTTCGGCTAAGGCTCTTGCGCTGAGGTGTACGCGGTGTCCGAGTACGTCCACAAGCACGCTCTGGACATCGTGTGCGGTGATGAAATCCCGCCCGTCAATCATTGCCATTGCCCGTGACATACGCAGGAGGGCGATGGCGGCACGAGGGCTGGCACCCTGCGCGAAGAGGGGATTGTTTCGTGTCTGCTCCACGAGGGACACCATATATTCATACAGGGAGTCGTGGACGAATATTTCCTCGGTCTTCTTTTGCAGTGCCTGCAGCTCTTCCAAGGAGAGTATGGGTGAAACATCGGTGAGCTGTTTCCATACTTCGCCCTTTAACAGCGCCACGGCGTCTTCATGTCCGGGGTAACCCATGGACAGGCGTACAAGGAAACGGTCAAGCTGCGATTCCGGCAGCAGTTGTGTGCCTGACGAGCCGGCCGGATTCTGTGTGGCAATTACGATAAAGGGGTCCGGCAGCCTGCGGGTCACACCCTCGATACTTACCTGACGTTCCTCCATGACTTCTAACAGTGCGGACTGTGTTTTCGGGGAAGTCCGGTTGATTTCGTCCGCAAGAAGCAGATTGCAGAAGACCGCGCCCTC
This sequence comes from bacterium, assembly GCA_014803505.1. Classification (GTDB taxonomy): domain Bacteria; phylum Cyanobacteriota; class Vampirovibrionia; order Gastranaerophilales; family Gastranaerophilaceae; genus Zag111. The sequence goes on from JAAVBM010000071.1 coordinate 20,738, forward strand.
CTGAAACTCAAATTCACCCTTCTGGCTGTGGTACATGGAGAAGCCGAGCAGGTCGCTGGGAAGGACATCCGGCGTAAACTGGACTCTTCTGTAATCTAAGGAAAGTACCCGTGCAAAAGTGGTGGCCAGTGTGGTCTTCCCCACGCCGGGGATATCCTCCATCAGAATATGACCGCCGCCGATGATTGCGGCGAGCACTTTCTCCACAACATTTTCTTTTCCCTTAATGATCTTGTTTACGGCGGCCTGAACCTGATTTAATCTATTGTCCGGCATAGTGCTCCTCCATGGTATAATACAAAGTAAATTCCGTGGTTCTATTTATTCTATTGGAAATTGCTCGTTCTTGCACGAGTTCGCGAAGCGAATCTCGCAACCCCGCGAAACTCATTTTTTTATGGGGTATCTAAGTCGTCCGCGCAGATGAAAGTTAATATCTACGGAGCCGCGCTTCCGCTCCGCAAAAAGCGTAACGGGCACTAAGTTCGTGAAATACCTCACTAAGTGCCGACGCTTTTTGAGGGGCTCCTTAAGATATTAACTTCCCTCTGCGCTGGGTAATGGCTGTATTTGAACTGCAATATTTCCACGAATATTTAGTTTTATTATACAATAAGAGACGCTTTGTACACAACCCCTGCGTTTTGTCAGAAAACTTAGTTGCTTTGTACTGCTTGAAATAGCTGGATACAAGCCGATTATCTTCCCCATAAAGAGTGTTAGCAAAATATTTGAAAAAAAGTTGCGTATAATTTAAAATATAATTATAAATTAGTCGCAGGAAGGCGGAGAGTTATGTATATTGAGCGGGCAATGGAAAATATTATTCAGAATACTGAAAAGGGATTTAAGGCAGTTTTAGTAACAGGAGCCAGACAAGTCGGTAAATCTACGTTATTAAAGCATATGTACAAGGACAGAAAATATATATCGTTTGATGATCCTGTTCTGAGAGAGGAAACAAAGCGGGAACCGGGATTGTTTTTTCGTAATAACAAACCGCCTGTTATATTAGATGAGGTACAGTATATATCAGAGTTATTCCCTTATATTAAGATGGAATGTGACAAATCGGAAGATAAAGGATTGTTTCAGTTGACGGGATCTCAGCAGTATCGGCTGATGCAGAACATATCGGAATCTCTTGCCGGGCGTATAGCGGTTTTGGAGCTTTCCGGTTTGTCCTTGCGGGAAATGCAGGGAGATTATTTCAACGAACCATTCATACCTACGGAAGAGTATATTGTGAAAAGACAGGAAACAGTGAAGATGTGCGATGATGTATGGAGAATCATCCATCGTGGAAGTTATCCGGCATTGGCGGATACGGATGTTGATTGGCAGACATTTTACAGTTCATATGTTCAGACTTATATCGACCGCGATGTCAATGAACTTGCGAATGTAAAAAATAAACTAAAGTTCACGCAATTTCTTACTGCAATGGCAGCGAGAACGGGACAAATCCTAAATTATTCCTCGGTGGCGGAGCAGGTGGAAGTTTCATCTGCTACTGTGAAGGAATGGACTTCGATCTTAGAGGCATCGGGGATCATATACCTGTTGCAGCCATTTTCTAATTCGTCATTGAATCGGGCAATCAAAACGCCGAAGATTTATTTCAGAGATACGGGACTGGTGTGTTATCTGACCAGATATCCGACACCGGATACTGCAATGAACGGCGCTTTGGCGGGAGGATTATTTGAGACATTCGTAGTATCCGAAATATTAAAGAGTTTTGCAAATGCAGGTCAGGATTACAGAATGTTCGTCTCTTACTATAGGGGAAAGGATAAGATTCGAAGACAAAAGGATGGTACAAAAACGGAGCGTGAGGCAGAAATTGATCTTTTGATCGAACAGGGGGATACTATATATCCCGTCGAAATTAAGATGTCAGCCAATCCGAAATTGAGTATGACAGATGCGTTTGATGTTCTTGAGAGAATTAAGGGGAAAAAGCGCGGAACAGGAACAATCGTATGCATGTATGAATCCGTATTATGGCTGAACGAAACAACGGTGGCACTGCCGGTGGAATATATATAATCATATTCCGAGTTTGCGCAGCAAAACTCGCAATCGAACTTGTTCGATTTTTTTAATGATTATTTAATAATTCCTGCGTTACACTGTCCTAAGACCCGGGCAAACGGTATTGTATGGCGGACGGCTTTACAGAACTGTTATCATTCGTAACTGTTCAGAAGGTGCTTCATAACTGTGAAGAACAGTTACTATAATTTTAATAAGAAAGGGAAAGGACAGATGTTTCTACGCATACTGAAAAAAGATTTAAAACGAAAAAGAACAATGAACGTGATCCTGCTGCTGTTCATCATATTGGCGGCGATGTTTCTGGCAAGCAGCGTGGATAACCTGATTGCAGTGAACGGTGCCATAGATCATTTCATAGAGATCTCCAAGGTGCCGGATTCTCTCGTGGTTGCCCTGACGGATGGTGTGACCGATGAAATCGCCGATTTTCTGCAGGCAAATGAATGGGTTTCGGAATATGAGGTGATTGACGGCTTTAACCTGCTCAATGAGGACGTGACAATTACGAGCTGTCAGGCGGATCCCGGAAAAAGCGGGTATGAGAGAACGAACACGCTATTTATTGGGAAGATTCCGGATAACTTTGTGAAAGTTTTCACAACGGAGGACAGTCCTATTACGCTAAAGCACGGCGAGATCGCATTTCCGAAGCTGGAAGCGGATAACAATAACCTGCAGGTAGGGGACACAGTCTCCATCCGTGTCGGAGAAGTGGAGCAGGAGTTTCAAATTGCTGCGATCGTTAAGGATGCGGTATTCGGCAGTTCCATGATGGGATTTAAGAGACTGTTTGTCGCGGAGGAGGATTATGCCCGTTATGCCGGACAGGAAGGGCTGGTTCATACCGGAATCTACAATGTCAATTATGCTGACAAGGATAAGTTTCAAAGCGAGTGGAAAAAACAGAATTTTACCGTGATCAGTGCCATTGACGGGAAGGATACGATCCGCCTGATCTATATCATGGATATGCTGATTGCAGCGATCCTGATCGTGGTGAGTGTCTGTCTAATTCTGCTGTCTTTTCTGGTGCTGCGGTTCACCATCGTATTTACCATGCAGGAAGACTATAAAGAGATCGGTATCATGAAGGCCATCGGATTAAGAGATGCGGGCATCAAAGGGCTGTATCTGATCAAGTATTTTGCCATCTCCGTGGCCGGTGCCATGATCGGGCTGGTGTGCAGCATACCTTTCGGAAAGGCGATTCTGAAACGGGCGATTGTCAATATCGTAGTGGAGCAGAACGGACAGAATTTTGTCATTAACATTGTCTGTGCGGCGGCTGTGGTCGGCATTGTCCTTCTTTTCTGCTATCTGAGCACTAATAAATTAAAGAAAATATCGGCACTGGAAGCGATCAGAAGCGGTTCCGACGGGGAACGGTACAAGGCGAAGAGTCATTTCAAACTGTGGAAACGCTCCCGGATGCGTCCGGGTCTGTATCTGGCACTCAATGACATACTGAGCAGCCTAAAAAGGTTCGGTATATTGTTTGTTACATTCTGTCTGGGGATGATGCTGATCCTGCTGCCCTTAAGTGCGGCGAATACCCTGAAAAGCGACGGAATCATCAGCGAGTTTTCCTTAAGTCCGTCGGATGTCTATCTGGATACCGGCAGAGGGGAAACTTACACGGTGGACATGGACAGTCTGTTTCGTGACATGGAAGAGATAGAGGATGTGTTTAGCGAAAAAGGGATGAAGGCACAGATCGGGGCTGATATGGGATATATGCTGCCCTGTTATGCCGATGATCCCGAGAATACGGTAACTTACTATATCTTACAGGCGGAGGGAAGCTGGGAAAGGCATTATTCGGTCCTTGCGGGCAGAGAACCGGAGCTGGCCAATGAGGTGATGATCACAGAGCTTACGGCGGGGGAACTGGGCGTGGGAATCGGAGATACCATTTATTTCAAGACGGCGGAGCAGGCGGAAGAATATATCATCACGGGAACATATCAGTCCATGATGAATATGGGACAGGGATACCGGGTGAGTCGCAGCGCGAAGCTGGACCCGGCCTATGCCGCGGGAATACTGTGCATGCAGGTGGAGATCGAAGGGATGGAGAGCGAAGAGGCGTGCGAGCAGCTGAAAAGTATCTTTCCGGATTACAAGATAATGGATGCCGAAGGATTCCTGGACAGCATGATCGGCGGGATCATCGAGCAGATCGATGCACTGACATACTTTATCGTGGGCACCGTCCTGATCATCAACGGCCTGATCACGGTTCTTCTGATGAAGACGATCATGACCAAGGAACGGGGCGATATCGCGCTTCTTAAGAGTCTCGGCTTCACCGACAGGGCGCTTAAGAGCTGGCAGACTGCGAGAGTGCTGTTGATTCTTGTGGTATCCGTGGCGGCCGGAACGCTGTTGTCTAACCTGCTTGCGCCTTACATTATCGGTCCGATTTTTGCAATAATGGGTGGCACATCGATCAAACTGGTTACGGGAACGGTGGAGGTGTATGTGATCTATCCGCTTCTGCTTCTTGCCGTGTCAGGATTGACGGCGCTTCTCTGCGCGGGTGGTGTGAAGAAAGTGGACTTGAAGGAAGTCAATGATATAGAGTAATAATTTTTAGTCATGGGATTTGTGTCTGCGCGCTGCCTGTCACAGATTCGTATATATTCAAAAGCAGCGCAGAAATGAGGAAAACATGAACACATTAACGGTAAAAGACTTGTGTAAGACATACATTATTAACAAAAGGCAGAACAACGTACTTAAGAATATCAATATGGAGATTAAAGAGGGAGAGATGGTGGCCGTTATGGGACCCAGCGGATCGGGGAAATCCACGCTTCTATATACGATCAGCGGCATGGATCATCTGACGGCCGGCAGGGTGGATTTCTTCGGCAAGGATATCAGCGCCTTAAGTGCAGCGCAGATGAGCAGTCTGCGGCTGAATGAGATGGGATTTATTTTCCAGCAGATGTATATGTTAAAAAATCTCACGATTTATGATAATATCATATTGCCTGCCTATCAGGCCAAGAGCGGTAAGAGTAAAGAGAAGAGAAAAGAGATTAATGACCGGGCAAAAGAGTTGATGCACAAGCTGGGGATCAGTGAGATCGCGGAACATGACATCAATGAGGTATCGGGCGGCCAGCTACAGAGAGCATGTATCTGCCGAAGCCTCATCAACAACCCGAAGATGATCTTCGCGGACGAGCCCACCGGCGCGTTAAACCAGCAAAACTCTAAGGAGGTCATGAAGGAATTAAACCGCATCAATGCGGAGGGAACGACCGTCATGTTGGTAACCCATGATTTGAAAGTGGCGGCGAAGAGTGACAGGGTACTCTATATTGAGGACGGCAGTATTAAGGGTGAGTATACATTCGGCAAGTACAAGGGGCAGGAAGAGAACAGAGAGCGGGAGAAGAAGCTGTCTGTCTGGCTGATGGAGATGGGATTCTGACGGCGAGATGAAAATGTATTGACTGTATGGGTCATTAGTGGCGGAGCGGAGGCGGATATGACAGACATTCTATTAGTGGAAGACCACGAAGAACTAAATAAGTTAATGCGGGTTTTTCTGGAGCGGGAGGGCTATCAGACGGAGGGTGTCCGCTCCGGAGAGGAAGCCCTTGCTTTTCTGGAAAAAGAGAAGGTAAAGCTGATTATTCTGGATGTTTCACTGCCGGGGATGGACGGCTATGCCGTGTGTGCCCGGATCCGTGAGCACAGCGGTACGCCGATTCTGTTTCTGAGCGCGAGGGTGGATAAGGAAGACAAAATGAACGGGTTTATGCAGGGGGCGGACGATTATATAGAGAAGCCGGTGGATATGGATATCCTGTGTGCCAAGATCGGTGCCCTCATGCGGAGGGGCTACAGCTTAAAGCAGGAGAATCCGGTGATCGTTTCGGGAGGGCTTGCGATCGATCAGGAAGCAAAACGGGTATATCTGGATCACAGGGAGCTCTCGCTGACGATCAAGGAGTATGAACTGCTGCTTTTGCTTGCACAGAATCCTGGCAAGACCCTGCATAAAGAGTTCCTGTTCAATCGGATCTGGGGAATAGACAGTGACAGCGAATATCAGACACTGACTGTCCATATTAAGATGCTGCGGGATAAGATTGAGGAGGATCCGAAGAATCCGAGACGAATCCGGACGGTGTGGGGGATAGGGTACAGTTATGAAGAAATATGACAGGATCATGGCGGCGACGCTGCTTCTCTGGCTGATCATTGCCGTGGGGGTATTTTATTTCGCAACCGGAGAGAGCCGGAAGGAAGACATGAACTATAAGGTGGAGATCAATCAGATTATGACTAATTTGGTCAATCAATCTGAAAGCGCCGCGGACGGACAGAGCTTGGAAGACCGGGTGGCACAGGTTGACCTAAACGGTCTACAGTATGTGAAATCAGTCAGTTTCCTGCCGGCGGAGACTGGAACCGAGGCGGAGCGGCTTCAGGAATTCTTCCGGAATCACAACGGTGTCCACAGCACTGTGTATCCAGTCACGGACGGGAAACGTGTGACAGGATATGTGCGCTTTGACTATGTTACGGACGCAGGCAGCCGGCGTATGCTGTGGGTGGCAATGGGCGGCATGCTTGCGGTTGGGCTTGTGACACTGACTGTACTGTGGTATGTCAGAATGAAGGTGATTAAGCCTTTTCATGTGATCAGCAATATGCCCTATGAAATGGCTAAGGGTAATCTGGCAGTGGAACCGCAGGAGAGTAAGAGCAGGTTTTTCGGGAAGTTCGTATGGGGACTCGGCATGTTGCGGGACGCGCTGCATGATTCCAGAAATAAAGCGCTTGAATTGGAAAAAGAAAAGAAGCTTATGATTCTGTCTGTCTCCCATGATATCAAGATTCCCTTAAGTGCTATAAAGCTGTATGCGAGAGCGCTGCGGGAGGGGCTTTGTGAGTCGGAAGCGCAGAGAGGCGATATGGCGGCGCAGATCGAGAAACATGCCGGTGAGATCGATGAATTTGTCAAGAAGATCGTAAGCACGGCAAGTGAGGAAATCATAGAGATCGAGGTGGCGGATACCGAATTTTATTTACGGGATTATGTGAATAAGATCAAAGAGTATTACGAGCCGAGGTGCAGGCTGATGATGACACGGTTTAACATCGGAGCCTATGAGAATAAACTGCTGAAAGGTGATATGGACCGTGCCTTTGAAGTTGCGGAGAATCTGATGGAAAATGCCTTTAAGTACGGAGACGGGCGCCGGATCAGCCTAAGTTTCCGGGAGGAAGACTACTGTCAGATCATAGAGGTATTCAGTACGGGAACGCCGGTGCAGGACAAAGAACTGCCCCACCTGTTCGACAGCTTCTATCGTGGGAGTAATGCCCGGGACAGGAGCGGAAATGGGTTGGGGCTTTATATAGGCAGGCAGATCATGCTGAAGATGAAAGGAGATATCTTCGCGCAGAGGACGCAGGCCGGAATGAAGTTCTGTCTTGTGTTCCGCACATGATCATAACTGCGCGCAAAATGCGAAATATCCCATGCCATCCGCGCTGCACAGAAGGCCGAGCGTCTTATCCTGCTTTGATCCGCAAAAGTTTTATAATAACACCTATGGGGCATATCCAGTGGTACAAGGCGG
>JAAVBM010000072.1 GCA_014803505.1 bacterium
AAGGCATCGATTACAGATCCTTCTGTATTTACAACATTGATAAAATTAACATCTTTTACGTTTAAGGTTTTATTTTCACTTAAAACAAAGCCTGTATATTCATTGCCAAAATCTATTGTTGATTTTTCTGTATCTTTTGATACCCCGTTTATATTCAATACTGTACCAACAGATTCTCCAACATTATCTGTCAATACATACTTATCTTTATGTGTAAAGAAATTGAAGTTCTTCACAGGTGCATCTGAATTATTTGTATTCCATAATCTTAAAGTATCGCCAACTAAAGTCTGAACTTCGCCTGTTAATTCAGTACTTATAGTATACGAAATACTGTCATTTTCAGTCTTTTCTGTATCTAAACCTAATTGACCATACATTGTATAATCATAATGTCCATCATAGAATTTATGGTTCCAATCAACATCTTTTGTTATTTCAGCCAAGCCATCAACATGATATTCTTTTAATACAGTTTTTTCAGTTAATGCTTCATTCAATGCCAACTGTAATGCTGAAGTTTGGGTATCTAATATTTGTACCTTATGTTTACCATCTTCTAATGGTATCCCTGCGACTGATACATTGTCTATATATATTTTTCCGCTTGATGCTTGATTTGTTTTTATTACATCTGATTTTTCATTCAAGATATCAATATCTAAATTCCAGTTTACAGCTTCATCACTGGATAATTTATCTATTGTATATGTTTTGTATTCATTATCTTGTAATTCTACATAACCGCTTTGAGCTTGGAACATTAAACCGTTTGAGCTGAATGTATTTTCACTTATTGTTAAATGAGTTGTAGTCAAAGTTGCTGTACTTGCATTTTTAACCAAGCCCAATAAATCAATTTTAGAATCTGTATCACCATTCAAGGTTAGAGTATAACTCGCTGTTCCATCTATATTGTCATAGAATAGAATTTTTCCACTATTTGTTGCTTCCAATGCGAAGTTTGCATCTGATGAACCCAAATATACCGCATCATTTATTTTTTCACCTTCGCCAACTTGGATATAGTTACCTTCAAACCGTGATGTATCATTATCTGCTAATACTGTTAGGTTTGCACTTGTCCAGATTGCACCGCCTTGAGCTGTTCCGTTTTCTGTTTTTGAATAGTTATTGGTTACTGTTATATTTTTAAGTGTCAAATCTGTCTGTTCGTTATACAAAGCACCACCGGCAGATAAACCAGTTGTACTTAATGTATAGTTTTCATTCAATGTATTGCTAAACTCCGGAAGTGTTCCGATATTGTAGATAGCACCACCACGTGCATTTAGACCTATTGCGCTGTTTGAAGTAATATCACCTGATATTGATTCTATTGAACCGCTGTTCCAAAGTGCCCCACCTGAAGCCAAACCTTCACTCGAAATAGCCGAGTTACTGTTAAATATAGCATTGATATTTCCAATATCAGAAGTTGTATAAATAGCACCGCCATAAGCACCAGTTGCTCCGCTTGCACTGTTACTTACGAATGAAGCAGTAATTGAGCTTATTGCATCATTACCAAGATTTTCATTAAATATTGCACCACCGTATGCATTACCTGCACTTCTGACTTCGTTTTGATTAAAAGTTGCTTTAGTAATATCATCAACAACGCCGATATAACCGATATTACCATAGTTAGCTATAGCTCCACCTTTTGCAGAAAGAGTTTTTGTTGCTTCAGCATAATTACTTGTGAATCCTGCATTTTCAATAGAAGTAATTGTGCCGGTATTATAAATTGCACCACCTGCAACTTCTGAAATTAAATCAGTTTTTACTGCATCAGAAGAAACATAGTTATTATTAAATCCGCCTTGAAGTTTAGTTAAAATATTTCCTTCTGCATCTTTATAACCAATAGTTCCTGCATTGACAAATACACCACCTCGAGCAACACCATCAATAGAAGTTGCATAGTTACCTGAATAACTGTTACCTGCTATGTTATAAATTGAACCTGAGTTGTAGAAAGCTCCACCTTCTGCTGCCGTAGCACCAATTGCATGGTTACCTGTAAATGATCCGCCAAATGAACCTGTGAAATTTCCTTTTTCATCTAATCCAGTAATGGATCCTGTGTTGTAGAATAATCCACCTCTTGCAGCTCCATCACCGGATGTAACATAGTTGTCAGAAATACCTGCAGAGAAGTTAGCAATAACTCCTGAGTTATATAATACACCGCCTAAAGCTTCTGTTTTACCTGATGCGTAATTTTCTCTAAAGTTTCCGGTGAAAGAACTCATAGTTCCTTCGTTATACATCATACCGCCGCGTGCAGCACCCTCGGTAGATAACGCATAGTTACGATCGCCACCAGAAGTTGAGCCAAGAGAACCATTATTATAAATCGCACCACCAAATGATTCTATAGAACCTTCAGTGTAGTTATCATTATAAGAGCCTATATATCCAATAGATGCGGTTGCAGTTTCATCTGATGCATAGTTATAAAGTGCACCACCGTAAGCCCAACGTCCTGAAACATGGTTTGATTTAAAAGTTATATGCATATTACCAATTGTGGACACACTATCAGCACCAATAGCAGCGTTATATACAGCTCCACCATAACCATAATTTTGAGCAATTACACTATTATTTTCATAAGAACTACTTGAGATATTTGTAATAGTTCCCATTTCATTATAAATTGCACCACCATATGCATTTTTACCTTTGGCATAGTTATCTTTAGCACCGCCATAAAGCATATCCATTGTGCCGGTATTATAAATAGCTCCACCACGAGCATCATTAGTTAAACTTAAAACATGATTACTATTGAATTCGCTCTCTATATAACTACCTAAATTACCAGAGCTATATATAGCACCACCGTATGCTTTATCACCTTCTGCATAGTTATTTTTAAATGCCCTATGAATCTCTTTAATTGTACCTTCATTATAAATAGCACCGCCAAATGCATCAGTTTTTGCAGTAACATAATTTCCATCAAAAGTTGTATATTGAGAACCAGTTCCAGCTAAATAATCAATAGAACCGTTTTCAAGGTTAGCAATTGCACCACCACGCGCATAAGAGTTTTCAGAAGTCGCATAGTTATCTTCGAACGTACCATAAATATAACTTATATTTGAATCATTATAAATCGCACCACCAACAGAATTTTTTACAGCCTGTGCATAATTTTCAGAGAAATTGCCTGAAATATATAGAGAAGAATCTTGATTAGCTGTATTATAAATAGCTCCGCCTAAACTTTCACCCTCTGCTCCTGTTGATTTAGCATAGTTACCACTAAAATTAGTATCAAATATATTACTAAATTTACCAAGATTATAAATGGCTCCACCATAAGCTCCATTTACACCTTGAACATAGTTTTCAGTAAAACTGCTTCCCTCATATACTCTATTAACAGTTGCATCTTCAGCATTATAAATCGCACCACCATAAGCTGTACCCTCAGATAAAGCGTAATTACCTGTAAAAGCACTTTTAATTTTGCCGAAAGAATTTGAAACACCAATATTTCCTGCGTTATAGATAGCTCCACCTTTTGCTTCATAAAGAGATTTCGCATAATTTTTTTCGAAATTACCATCTATATCAGTAATTAAACCAGAATTATAAATAGCTCCGCCAAGTATCTCAGCATTTGCTGCATTTTCTTCGGAAAGGAAAGATACATAGTTCTCTCTGAAATCACCCTGAATCTTACCTATAATTCTATTTTCTATTTCTTCTTGAGTTTCATCTATAGAACCGATAGTTGCAGTATTATATATTGCACCACCATATGCTCTACCATCAGATTCAGCGTAATTATTATAAAAATTAGTTTCAATATTATTTATAATACCTTGGTTTTCAATAGCACCACCAAAGGCCAAATTTGTACCAGAAGCAAAGTTTGAAGAAAATGGAGCAGAACCTGTAATACTGCCGATTATACCAGCACCAGAACCACTAGCCAAATTGTAGATTGCACCACCATATGCTTTATCACCAGAAGCACTGTTTTCGGAAAATTCCATTAAAATACTATTTATTAAGCCTCTGTTATAGATAGCACCACCAACAGCATTGCCTGCGACAGCTTCAACATAATTATTTCTAAACCAACCGTTTTGAATACCTGCAATTACCCCTGTAGTACTATTATAGATAGCACCACCTAATGCATTTTCTTTTGTCGCATCTGTTCTTTCAGATTTAGCATAATTACCTGTAAAGCCGCCACCCATTAAATCGTCATCGTTATCACCAATTATTCCTGTATTATATATTACCCCACCTGCAGCCATTCCATCAGTAGAATAAGCGTAGTTACCTTCATAAGTACCTGGCAGTAATTTATAAATCGTACCGGTGTTATACAACATACCACCTGTGGCAGCAAGTTTACCTGAAGCAAAGTTACTAATGAAACTTCCGACCATTGTACCTGTAACTATCCCAGCTTCGTTGATATCACCAATTGTTCCTGCATTGTATATCACACCACCACGAGCATAACCATCAGCGGAAGATGCATGGTTCTCATTTACAGTGGCAGCAAAACTTTTAATTGAGCCAAGATTGTAGATTGCACCACCGAATGATTCAGTAGAACCTGCAGTATAATTTCCTATAAAACCAGAACCAATACTTGTAATAGAAGCTGTTACATTCTCATCATCGGAGATGTAGTTACAAATTGCGCCACCATATGTATGTACTCCTGTAACTGAATTTGATTGAAAACTTCCATAGAGGTTACCAATTGTTGATACGCCATTTGCAACATTAGCTTTGTTATAAATAGCACCACCATAACCATAGTTTTCAGCAAGAACTTTATTATTTTTAAATGTAGCGGAAGAAGAGTTAATCGTTGCTAATTCATTATAAATTGCTCCGCCGGAACCACTCTTACCTTGAACATAGTTATCTTCAAAAGTACCACTGAGACAACCCAATGTACCGGTGTTATAGATAGCACCTGCGCGAACAGCATTGTTTGAATTTGAAATATAGTTACCGGTGAAATTAGAATATATACTATTTACTGTTCCTGTATTATAAATTGCACCACCGTAAGCTATAGTACCTTCCGCATAGTTATAATTGAAGCTAGTATTATTATCGAGCCTATCGATAACACCACCGTTATAAATAGCACCACCAAAGGCTTTACCATTTGCACCATGAGCAATAACGCGGTTATCTTCAAAAGATGAACGTATTGTATTTATATCACCTATATTATTATATATTGCGCCACCATATGCGGAAGACGATTCAGAAGTCGCATAGTTACCTGTAAATGAATTTGATAAATGATCAATAACAGCTCTATCGTCTTCAGCGGAACCTTCATTAAATATTGCGCCACCCCAAACAGCATTTTTAGCACTAACATAGTTATCTTCGAAAGTACCATTCATAAGAGTGGTAATAGAACCAGCATTATAGACTGCACCACCGCGAGCATTATTATCAGCTGTTGCATGGTTATTTATAAATGATCCTTGAATAGAATCACTTATAGTTGCACTATTCCAAATTGCACCACCTGCAGCGTCATAAGCAGATTGAACATAGTTGCCTGAAAAATCACCCACAATATTAGATTCATCAGCAGAGTTATAAATTGCACCGCCAAGACTTTGAGACTCTTCGCCGGTTGATATTGCATAGTTATTGGTGAAATCTGTATTATTTATACCACTAGTGATTCCACTACTCAAATGTAATGCGCCACCTGCAGCTTCTGTTACACCTTGGGCATAATTTCCTGTAAAGCTACTATTTCTTATTCCCTGAATAGTTGCAACACCTTCATTTAAGATTGCGCCACCTTTAGCTTTTCCTGCTTTAGAAAGAACATAGTTTCTGTCAAAAGCACCGGAAAGACTGCCAATAGTTGCAACATTATCTACACTGGCAGTATTAAATATCGCACCACCGCGAGCATAATCTTTACCGATAGCGAAGTTATCAGAAAAATCAGCAGTGATATTACCAATAATAGCAGAGATTAAATCATCAGAAGTAGTATTCCAAGCATTGTTATGAATTGCACCACCATCAGCAAAAGTTGAAGCGTCTACACTGTTATTATTAAATGAACCTATAATATTACCAATTTTAGCTCCAGATGACAAACCGTTATATATTGCACCACCACGAGCTGTGGCATTCGCAACAGCAGAATTATTTGAGAAGATACCATTTAACTCAGAATTAGCAGCCAAATTCCCTAAATTAACAATTGCACCATATGTTGTAGAACTTCCATTTTCCACAATAGAATTATTATTAGAAAAATTGCCTGATATACCTTGGAAATTACCAATATCTCCGGATTCAGCATTATAAATTGCAGCACCTTGGGCAGTTTTTGCAGAATTTAAATAATTACCTGTAAAGTTACCTTTTATAGCATTGATTGTACCTAAGTTGTAGATAGCACCACCGTAAGTACTACCCTTATCTGATACTGCATAGTTACCTATGAAATTACCGGTAATTCCAGTAGATATTCTTTTTGAAGCTTCGTTATAAAGTGCACCGCCTAATGCATTGCCGGAAATTGATTTTACATAGTTATTTTCGAAATTACCATTCAATCTATAGAATGTTCCATTGTTATAAATAGCACCGCCATAAGCGATTCCACTATCAGATTGAGCATAGTTTCCTGTAAAATCACCCTCAGAACCGTAGATTGTGCCTTTGTTATAAACCGCACCACCAGAGGCTGTACCACTAATAGCTTTTGCAAAGTTTCCGCTGAAGTCTGCTAAGATATTATCTGAAGATGAAGAACCTCCAAATAGAGTTGAACTATTATTGTAAATCGCACCACCATAAGCATTACCTGTACTTGCTGAACTGTAAGTCGCAGCAGCATAGTTATTTTCAAATAATTGTTTTTCGGAATTAATAAGTTTAAGCGATACATCTCTTGTCCAAATCGCACCACCTTCTGCATCACCTTTGTGTGAAGAAACATAGTTGCCGCTAAAGCTTGAATCAAGAATACCACCATTTATAGTACCCGCGTTATAGATTGCACCGCCACGAGCATAACCTGTTGATGCTGTAGTAGCTTCTGATTTAGCATAGTTACCTGAGAAAACACCTGAAATACTTGCAATTGATGCAGTATTAGAACCGTCACTATAGTTATAAATAGCTCCGCCACGAGCGTATTTTAAGCCTGATTTAGCATAGTTATCAATGAACGTACCTGAGATATTACCAATTTTAGCAGCACCTTGAGAACCCTCATTGTTATTGAATATTGCACCGCCTCTGGCATTATCTTTAACAGATTCTGCATAGTTACGTGTGAATGTACCTGTAATATCACCAATTTCAGCGGTTACAGTTTCTGTATAGTTACCAATTGCACCACCACGCGCATAACTGTTATCAGATTTAGCATAGTTGTCAGTGAAATCAGCGTTAATACTTCCGATATATAAATTACCTTCATTTTCGTTAAAGTTAGATATTGCACCGCCTAAAGCTGAATTTTCAGTTGAATAAACATAGTTACGATTGAAAGCACCGGTAATAGATTCAATGCTACCATATAAATCGTTATGGATTGCACCACCTTTAACAAAGATATGACTTTCCGCAAAGTTGTCATCAAAAGTACCGGAAATCGCACCGATATTTCCTTGGTTGAATATCGCGCCACCTTTAGCTTCATAAAAATCAGCTTTGATATAGTTTCCGCTAAAATCAGCATCTAAAGTTTCGATTACAGCATCTGCATTATTGTATACAGCACCACCGTGTGCTCCGTAAGACTGAGTATAAGATAGTGCATAGTTGTTAAGGAATTGAGAACGTGAACCATTTTGAGATAAAACATTCAACGTACCATTATTATAAATCGCACCGCCATCAGCATTACCGCCGTCTAAGCTTGAACCTGATGAAGATAGTCGACCTGCTTTAACATAGTTACCTTTGAATACAGAGTTAACAATACCTCCGCTAACAGTACCATCAGTTTCATTTATAGCTCCAATAATACCACCATTATAAACAGCACCACCTTGAGCTAATGAGAAAATATTTGTTGATGTATTTTGAGCATAGTTGTTTAAGAAATTGCCTTGCAAATGAGTAATATTACCAAATTCATTATAAACAGCACCACCCAATGCATTTTCAGAAGGAGCGATTACATAGTTTCCGATAAAATCAGCTTTCAGGTCGTAAATATTACCCATAGTATTGAATACTGCACCACCCAGAGCATTAGCAGTATCAGAAACAACGTAGTTATCTTTAAAAGTAATATTGCCATTAGGAGTAGCAAAATAGAAGTTGCCTTTGTTAAAGATTGCGCCACCGGCTTCTTTCGCAGAGTTGTTTGTAAACTCGAAATTAGCACCGTTTGCGGTTATAGTAATGTCCTTTACATTATTATATATCGCACCACCATAAATACCAGCGCTATTATTATCAAAAATTACATCACTGTTTATAGCAGAAATATATCCTTCAACATTATTATATTCTGCATTATGTACAGCTCCGCCATACTTATCTGCGTTGTTATCTCTAAATACAGAGTCAGTAACACTCATGTAACCACAATTGACAACAGCACCACCAACTCCAGTAGCACTATTACCTATAAATGTAGAGTTTTCAACAGTTAAATGAGCTTTAACATCATCCTCAGTCCCATCATTGGAAACTTCTCTATTATGTATAGCTCCGCCATTTTGACCAGCAATGTTATTTCTAAATAGAGCATTTTTAATGACTGCAACTCCATTCGTATCATTTTCAATAACTCCACCTAAAGAATCACTACGGTTATTTTCATAAGTACCACCATTGACATTTAGTGTGCCTTTGTTTTTGAATACATTACCAAATCCGGAGCTATTATAAAAATCATCCCAAATACCACCGTTAATATTTAATGTTTGATTATTATCTATTGATACACCAGATTTATTAGCACCAGATATTACATAATTACCAGCATTAACAGTCTTAGTATTATCTGTACCGGCCATTGTATGAATTATGCCATCAGCCATAAATTCATCTTCGGTCATGTTATAAACAGTACCTGTACTATCTTGAGTAAGGAAACCTGCAAGGTTATATGTTCCGTTACCGGTATAAGAAAATGTTATATTACCTGTAGATTGGTCATAAGATACATCATAATCACCTTTTTTGTATATAGAATAAACAATTGCATCAGTAGCAAGTTGTATATGGTCTTTTAAAACAGAATCTGCGATTAAGCCTGTTGAAGAGGTAGAAGTTTCACCATTTATTTGAAACCTATCCAGAATAAAATTACCCGACCCGTTAAAACTTGTTGCAGTAAATTGATCTCCAAATACTGATGCAACATTAAAATCCATTCTTAATGTTGTATCAGTATTCAATACAACATTACCTAAATCTATGCTATGACGAGGTTGTGAATCATCAAGAACGGAAGAACAATTCTGCCAAACATTTCTTGTATCAAGAATGTTGCCTGCACCTGTTGAGGTGAAACCTTTTAAATCTAAAATACCTGTAGTTTTCGAGCCATTAGCTTGCCTCGCAACGCCCATTCGAACATCTGCACCGTTGTAGAGGTTCATTGTTGCGTCAGAAACAGTGTTGTAGAATACGTATTTACCGCCTGTTTGGTTGATTCCAACGGTTTCAACACCGAAGGTTCCATCGTCTTTTAGTTTGTCATACGTCAAACCGCTTTTGTTGATGTTGATGGTAAGAGACCCGATACTGCCAGAGTTGTAACCATCTATGATGATTTCACCGCCAATAGCAATTTGTTTACCTGCTGCTGCGTTGAAGTTAAGAACACTATTAGCACTAGAACTTACTGAAATATCAACATATTTCCCTACGGATTTGTTGTTTTTGAACACAACATCACTATTATCGGCAATAATGTTTAGCGTATTGTTATCACTCCAATGAGTAAGATAAATCGCTCCCCCGTTAGATACTGCTGATGTATTATTTAAGATTGTAGAATCTTTAATTGTAGTATAATCACTTGATCTAATTGCACTACCATAAAGAACGGTTGTGTTATTTAATATTTGCGTATTATCTACGAATAAGTGTGCTACTGTATCTGACCAATCACTATATATCGCTCCGCCGTATTGAGATGTATTATTTTTGAATATTGAATTAGTAACATTTAAATAACCGTCACTAAATACCGTTCCGTCACTATCAGTATTATCATTGTTTGTAAATACGGAATTATCAATAATCATCTTACCGCCATAGTTGGATATGACATCACCCAGATTTGAAGTACTATTGCTATTCATGGTGAATAGAGAATCTCTAATCGCCATATTTCCACGGTTATGAATAACTCCGCCGGAGTAATCACGCATTCCTCTTGAGGAAGGTGTAGCACCGATTATATAATTATTAGTAAATGCACCTGTTACATTCTTGATTACACCACTATTATAAATAGCGCCACCTGCAGATTTGTTATATGCTTCAGCATAGTTACCTGTGAAATCCGCATAGATAGAATCTATTATTCCCACATTGTATATAGCACCGCCGTAAGCAGAACCAGATGAAGATTTTGCATAGTTATTGGTGAATGTTGCATGGTTATCAGCTGTACCAATTGTTCCGATGTTAGAAGTTGTATTCAGAACAGATATGGTTCCACCCAATGGACTACCTGAAACCGTTTTAGAATAATTGTTACTAAAAATACCGTTAATAGAATCAACTATATTCGTACCGGTAGTATTTAAAGTAACAACAGCACCCCAAGCACCTCCGGCTCCACTTGTAACAACAGACGAATTATTTGTAAACGTTCCATCAATACTACCAATATGACCATTATTCCAGATACCTATAATAGATCCTTCAGTACGATTACTCCCAACCAACTCTTGTCTATTGTTTGAGAAAGTTCCACGAATATTACCAATATATCCATCATGACTTACAAATATCAATGGGCTTGGTGTACTATTAGCTGTTGTAGGACATAATATAGAATTATCTTTTAAAACTACATCTATACTATCAATTACCGCGCTCGCACCATGTGCATATATTAATCCACCATCATCTCCACTGGTATCAGTATCAAAATTAAAAGTATTTCCTATCCAAGAACCTTTAACTGAACCAATATGACCTTGATTGTATATCAATGCAGGAATAATAGTACTTGAAGTAGAATTTACAGTATTATTAAGGATGTCAGCATTGATAGAATCAATTGTACCTGCTGCAGTATTATAAATAAATCCGCCTGTAGTATCTGTAATATTGTTATTTGTATAAACAACATTATCTATATTGCCAATATGACCGGTATTATAAATTGCTCCGCCTTGTGATGCGGTATTTCCGGTAAATGTAGAATTAACTATACTGCCTATGGTACCTTCATTATAGATAGCCCCACCATATGCTTTACCGCTTTCGGAAGATGCATAGTTATTTATAAAGTTACCTGTAATAACACCAATTTTTCCGCTATCTTCAATTTTATTACCACTAGCATCCGTGCCTACTATATTGTAAATCGCACCACCGTAAGCATTACCCGATGAAGCTTGTGCGTAGTTACCAATAAAGTCTGCAGAGATTTCAGAAATATTTGCGGAAGTACCTTGTGTACCTCTTGATTTATTCGCAATCGCTCCGCCATAAACATTAACAGTACTGTCATTACTTACTACACTGTTATTTTCAAATATAACTCTATTATTACCTGTTGATTTTATTGATAAATAATCTTGATCTGCTGTGGTAGCCATTGAAGAAACCAATATTGCACCACCGGAATCATTAGCAGTATTTCCGATGAAGTTTACATTCTTATTTTTAGCTAAAATGTTAACAGCATATGGAAAACTGTATACACCATTCATAGCCTCTATCGCACCACCATTAAGTTCTGTACTATTATTTATGAAATCTGAATCAGTAACATCCAAACTACCATATGCTTGTATCGCACCACCGGCACTAGTTGAATGATTGTTTTCAAAAATCGAATCAGCAACAGAAACATATCCCTGAGCACCTGTAGTTTTTGCTTCAGAAATATGAATAGCTCCACCAACACTTGCAGTATTATCATGGAAATATGAGTTAGTGATAGTTACATTACTATTTACATTTGCATCTATAGCTCCCCAGTTAGCATTATTGTTATAAAATTCTGCATTATTGATTGTGGTTTTCCCCATAGTATATATAGCTGAACCTGCACCACTAGTAAGAATACTATTATTACTAAATACAACACTATTTGCAGTTGAACCATTTATGTTTAAAGTGCCGCTATTCCAAATAGTACCACCATATGAACTTGCAATATTATTATCAAAGATTACCTTATGACCGTTAATAGCGTTAATATTCATATTTCCGGTGTTGTAGATAGCCCCACCGATATCTGCAGTATTGTTAGAGAAGTTTAAATCAGAGTTTGTCGTTGTGATTGTTATGTTGCCTTCGTTATAGATAGCTCCGCCATAAGTATAAGCCTTAATAGAACCCTCGACAGCATTTGTTCCAACTGCGAAACCGTTTCCAATGAAATCAGCAGAAATATCTGTAATCTCACCGGCATTATATAAAGCTCCACCCAAAATATCTACGTATTTAGCATCCGTAGTTGTGGATTCCAAAATAACTGAGGTTGTATTATTTTCAAACGATTTGCTTTCTACAGACGTTGTAATACCTGCAGGATTATTGAATCCCGCACCGCCTATAATTTGTGTATGCTCAGCACTTGTTCCTGTCGGATCAGTAATAGTTCCAAGGTCTAAAATCTGATCTTTAACAATATTATTATTATTTTCACTATGAGAGTTAATAGAATCAGACTCATCTACAGCTTGGCTTGAATAATCCAATTCATCTTGCTGACCAATTAGAATTCCTTCATTCTTCAACTTGTCCAAGGTCGGGGTTTTATTCGTTAAATCTTCATTATCATCATTATCATTCAAAACTATAGGAATAGGAGTCTCCGCAGCAAAAGTTTGCTGCGCGCCAAAAGAGAAGCAACTCGCCAAAATCGCTGCTGATAATGCTTTAAGCCTTACCCCCCCCCGCATAACGGCTCCTTAATGCGGTTTTCAGGATTTTTATTTTTTATCTTCACTCATATTCCTCAATTATTGCATACAGTTTTCAAACCATATATGTTTATTATAACTTATTTTCAAACCTTTTCAACATTTTTATATTTAGAAATAATATACTTGTATGACATTTTCTAATTTTCTCGTCTATATCTAGTTAAAACATGGTTTCAAATCTTCCGATAAAATATTAATATATGTTAACGTATATAAAATAAACAAAAATTATGTATTAAATTATAAATTAAACCCCGTATTTGTTAAGCAAAATTTTTACAATATTTTTGTAAATTTTATTATTTTTTATTGATTGAATTCAACTCAAACCATGATGGAACCAAGGTTTCCCTTGTCAATTAGACACTTGACCTCCGTAAAAATACGGACTTGTGAGCTATTGTAAGAATTTTTATAATGTGAATGTTTAAAAATTTACATTACAGGAGATATATAAATGACAAAATTAAAAGATTTTTTTAACAAAATTTCAAACAACAACAGAATTTATACGGCAGAAGACATTGGAGAAATGTCTGGTAGTGAATTTTCACAAAACGAAAAAGCTATAGATTACCAAATGGAAAATCTGGGTATTCCAAGAAGAAATGACCTGAATGGAAATTCTGAAGTTGTATTTGTGCATTCCTACACCAGAGAAG
>JAAVBM010000073.1 GCA_014803505.1 bacterium
CATTCCGATTTCTTATCCAGTAATGTCTGCATCTGCTCATTATCTATATCGAAAATACGCCTGTAGTGACATAATCCCTTATAGTCGGCGCTGCTGTTTTTCCATGCATAGTAGGTTGCGGTTAATTCGCAGTAATTACGGTTTTTCGTAGATATGTTATCACCTTCATTGTCCCTAAGTTCAGTTATGACTTTATCGGTAAGGTCTGCACCTACCTGAATGGGATATACATATGAGGGATTTTCTTTAGAATTTTGTAACGGTCTGTCCACATGGCATTTTGCCTGGAAAACCTGTATATTGGGTAATTGTATACTCGATGCCTGCATATCGGATAAAACAATTTGATCGTTTTTTTCGTTAATATGCTTTATTTCATCGCCTGCATCTGAATTAACATCCGAGCGAACAACGCTATTTACTGTCTTATGCCCATTCAAACTACTGTAGTAGTCTTCCATGAATTTATTTTCCAACTCATTTGTAAACAGGATTATATTAGAATCCTCTATTCCCAGAGAATGTAGAGTCTCCACTACAGCCGGATGATGTATTTCCGGTATCGCAACCAGATAACACTCTGGTAGTATAGAGCTTATAAGTTTTTTCGCCGCCTGCAGCTCACTTCTCCATTCAGAAAGACGTTTTACATTTATTCCATCAATTTGCGTCGGCTCTTCGTCACGTTTTCCTTCCGGCACATCAGATATCAGAAAAAAAAGCGGGGTTCTATTATATAAAGTTTTAATTGCTGTATAGACGCTTGTCGCAACAATTCCCGCTCCGTAAATGCAAAAAGGAGCAGAGGGGATGAATTCTGACTTCATAAATCATTTTCCTTTATCAATAGATTTCAGATATCGTTTAAGCAAAAATGCACAAAAATATGGGAATGTATAAATATCATTGCAATATCCTATATTACTTCCCGTAAACTTTATTCCATAATGAATATCTATATATTTTTTTCCATCAATCAATGTCCGTAGTGATTTAGTTCTGCCGTTAGTTGCCTTTACCTCAACCGGAATCAGTTCTGAAGCCGTTCTAACGAAAAAATCCTCCTCCAGAGTTGAATTCTCACGTTTATAATAGTATAATCCATATCCGCTTTTTGCTAATGCTTCGCCAACAATATTTTCATACAACGCGCCCTTATAAACACCAAGATTTTTATTTGCGCGCAAATCCTCCTGCGCTTCCTCATCCAGCATAGCCACTAGCAACCCACTATCCGCAAAATAAATTTTATATTTTGTTTCTTCATAATTTCCCTTAAGCGGAAGTTCCGGAAAATTTAAACAATAGCAGATATTAATTATCCCGGCATCATTCAGCCACTCAATACAGCCTCGATAATCTTTAAAGCGCGCACCTGATGCGACCTTAGAAATTTGAAATTTTTTGTTTTCCTTTGCAAGCTGGGGCGGAATCTGATTAAACACATTCAGTATTCTAGTCTGATCCATCCCTTCTGCATACTTGCGAATATCCTCTTTATAATCAGCCAGAAGCTGCCGCTGTATTTCCAACGAGCCTTCAAATGTTCCTTTTACGATATATTCACGTACGACCGCCGGCATTCCGCCCAAGATACAAAAATCCAGAAAAAGCCCTTCACATACAGACATTGTAACCTCATTAAATGGTGTATGCGTTTTCATATGCTCCAGTAAATCATACACGAAGGAATCCTCATATCCTTTTGCCCACAAAAATTCTTCAAAATCAAGGGAATACATTTCATAGTCCACTTTGTATCCAACACTATTACTCTCGATTTTACGGTACTGAATTCCAAGCATGGAACCACTGCATATAACATCAAACCGCCCATCTATATGAAAAAACTTAAGCGAGGTTGAAATCTCAGGAAATTCCTGCATTTCATCAAAGAAAATCAAAGTTTTTCCACTAATAAACTGCTTCATTGGATCAATGAGGGAAATATTTTTAATGATATCATCCGTTTTGTATCCGTCTGATGTAATCATCTTATATTTAGGTTCTTCAACAAAGTTTATTTCTATCACATTTTCATAATGCTGTTTTGCAAATCTTTTTATGGACTCTGTCTTTCCAACCTGACGCGAGCCCTTAATAATAAGTGGCTTCTTGTCAGCATTATTGTTCCATTCTTCCAAAAAAGCATCTACTTTTCGCTTTAAATAAATCACACTGAGTCCCTCCTGTTATGATTCTGCTATTAGTATATGCCATTTTCTTAGAAAAAACAATGATATTGCAAAAAAATGAGGGAATTATCTTGTTTTTATGCAAAAACATGAGTGAATTATCTTGCTTTCTTGCAAAAACATGGGGGAATATCCCTTTGTTTCATACAAAAATATGAGGGAATTCTTAGATTATGCCAAATAATCTGATAACACATCATAATCATCGCTTACAAATTCCGCTGTCAGCCAGGCTGCTTTATCTTCCTGTAACCCTGCTTTAAATAAAGAATTCAAAATACCCTGTGCAGTATTTTTACTGCTCACCGCTATAACAAGCACATCATATTCTTTTTGTCTTAAAATAATATCTTCCGGAGATATAATTGACATTCCCAATTGCTGATAAAAACTATATTCTTTATCTCCCCATATTACATTTTTACCGCCATTCATGGATGTTATATATTGATACACCGATTTACCCATTCTTCCCGCACCATAAACAGCGATTTCCATATTATTTTCCAAGCCGCCAAAAGGCATAAGCTTCCTATTTTCAGAATTACGGTCAAAAAAACTAATCTGTCTTAGCAGCAACATTGACTTGGTATACTGATTCAACTGCTTTAACATAATCTTACTATACTGCCTGTCTGTTTCAAAAATTGTTTTCAAGTATTTAATAAGCGCTTTATCCCGTTCATATTCACCAATGTTCTGCACTCCCGTCATGGAGTTTGTACGCTGTACATAATGATATCCTGCATAATCCGCAATATATATACTTCCGGCCTCCAAAATATATGCATACACAACCGCTATATCTTCTCCACATCTAATATTTTCATCTACTCGCATCTGATGTTTTTCTAAAAGGGATTTCTTAAATAATTTCGACCATAAATAGGGCTGCATTTTACACTCATTAAAATTATCATCACAAAGCATTACCGGAATTAAACTCTCTGCATCATATTTACCCGAAGGAAACTTGCTTCTAATTCTTTTAGATTCTGTTACCGCATCTATATAGTGCTCAGTCTCTACCATATCTACATCATTTTTTATCATGTAATTTAACATTTGCTCGTAATAATCCGGCTCTATCCAGTCATCTCCATCTACATATCCGACATACTCTCCAACTGCTATTTGAATCCCGGCCTTTCTTGCGCTGACAAGCCCTCCGTTCGGTTTATGTATAACTACAATACGTGAATCCTTTTCTTTAAAGTTATCACATATTACAGACGAGTTGTCTGTTGAGCCATCATCTACAAGAATTATCTGCAAATGTTTATAAGTCTGCCCAATAATACTGCTTATACACCTTTCAAGATAATCTTCCACATTATAAATTGGAACAATAATACTAATTGTATTCTCCATATTATTCTCCATATTATTCTCCATAGCTACTCAATATTTACGTCGCATAATTTCATGATATGTAATGCGACCTTTTCTGAAGCCTTCCCTGTATCATAATTCCCCATACTATCCATAAATTTTTTTAATTCCTGTTTATATTTATCTTCATCAAAGTTTTCTATTTCTTTTACCAACTCATTATTAGACTTTGAACTTATATATGGTAATTCCTCTACGCTAAAATAGAATTTTCTTTCTTCACCAAAAAATTGCTCATAATCACTTTGATATAGAAAAATAGGTTTCTCAGAGAAAGAAAAATCATAAGCACAGCCTGAATAGTCCGTTATAAGAATATCCGCCGCTGCCAAAACCTCTTCAAAATCATCATACTTACTAACGTCTATACATTCTTTACTATATTCAAAGCAATAATCCAAGCTTCTATTATTTGGATGTTTACTGACTGCAAAAACTACCCTTTTTCCAAATCTCTTCTCAATCGCATTACGTACATTTACAAAATCCAGATCATAAACCTTTGTATCAAAACTATTCCTAAATGTCGGCGCATATAATACAAGTAAAATATCCAAAGGCAGCTTATAGTATTCAAAAACCTTCTGCCTGGCATAATCCATATTCCAAAATATATCCTGTCTTGGCAGTCCGACCTTCATAATATCGCCATCGTACCAAAAGACATTCTGATATAATTTTGTATAAAACTCACTCCCTGATAAAAATAAATCTGCCATCTTTGAATCATTTTTTGCATTCTGAATATATGGCGCTGAAAGAGTTTTTTCTGTATCCTTTTCAACCATTTTAAACGGAGCCGCACCATGCCACGCCTGGATATAATACTGCCCCTCCCGCTTTATAACATCTGCGCTTTTTCGCATATTATCTATCCATATATGGGCTGTTGCAAGCTCCTCATAATATTCCAGACTGCCGTACTCAACAGTTCTTATTCTTTCCGGAAAAACGTCGCTATCCTCTGTAACCGCCCACACCAAATCCAATCTATTGCTTTTATCCATATCCAATAACTTCTGAGCTATGTATTTAGGATTTCCTCCATATCCCAAGCCCCTCATATTGGAAAATAAGACTTTATTCTTTTGAACCGGCTGAATATAACAGCTCTGATACAACGCCTTCAGAATTTCATCACTCAATACTCTGATAACATTATTAAATTCAAGTCCCCGCAGATTTTCAACTATCTCTGCCTGCACAATCTCCTGCGTCGCTACTATAATCAGTATATCCCTGTTATAGTCCTTTATTTCATCCAATTCCCTTACAGGAATTCCAAACTTATCATCCGCATTATTCTCTTTAGCAGTAACAACAAAACTGACAATTCTGTCAGATAGTTTGCAATTCTTAAGATACAGATAGGTAATATTAGCAACCGCTCCTGCACCATATATAATGGCACTGTTTGACAATAATACCTTTTCCTTTAATTTATCCATCTACATCTCCTAAATACTACTTTTCCGGTGTTGGATACTGGGTTCCCATCGACACATCTTCCAGTCTGACCCCATTCCAGGACAATTCTTCTTCCTCTAAATCAATTACTTTTTTGCCAAGATACTCTGAATGACAATATAGACCGCTTACATATTTTCCTCTTAAATGTTCTGAAGCCTTTTCTGAAAATCTGCCTTCAAGTAAATTGCAGCACCCTTTCTTTACGCATTTCATGCCAAATTTCTCAGAGAAAAGAATATCCAATGCATTCTCGCTAAATTGAAAAAAATCAGATCAAACTTTCTGTAACTACCCTGGAGCCCACCTCTAAAACTTCATATCCGGGTTTATCACACAATTGCTTCAAATATGCAGACCAGTTATCATGTTCTATATCTTGGTCCGTGTATATACCCTCGTGTTCATAAACCTCTACTGCTATGGAATAATTGTTAATGTTTTCCATATCTAACTGATGTGATATTTGTTCTACCACACCTGCTCCTACTGCAATTATAATATCTAAATCGCAGTACTTTTCTTTATAATTCGCTAAGCTTATAATAGGAATATCATGAAATTTTTGTCCGACCTTCTTCTTATCGTTATCTATTACCGCCTTTATTTTATCCCCTAATCTTTTATAAACTTTTTCTCCTATATATCCGGAACCAAAAATTACAACTCCCATGTCTATCCTCCCTATATAACGCCAGAGTTCTGACATATCAAAATTTGAAATGTTAAAAATTTAACAATCGGCCATCCCATTAAATGCAAATAAAGTCATTAATTCCTTTATCCAACAACAACGGTATTATCTGTTTCTGATTCTTTTCATCCACACAAACCACAACTCCCACATCATCCGAAACATTAATTTCGGATAGATAATATACTTTTACCCCACAAATTTCTTCCTTCTTTGGCTGCCCATCAGAAACAATATATCCCTCTATATCAGTCAAACATTCCTTATATTGCTCCGCCATCCATCCTGTGCCGTAGACATATATCTTCTTATGCCTGCTTCGTAATATCTCTATACCTCCCTGTAAAATGAGCTTCTCAAATTCGAAATAACTATCAAAACTCTTTCGGAACTGTTTTCTCACCTGCGCCGTTATTTTATTCAAATATCCATCTAGATTTACCTCATTCATAGAAGCATAATCTTCACTTTCTACAATTCCTGAACAAAATCCCGCATGCTGCGCAATATAAGTCAACGCATATGGTAATATATCTTTATCCCGTTCATCTATATCCTGAATTACCCTCAGAATATCACCGCGAATCCAGAAATTATCTGCAATACCTATCGGCGGTCTATCATAAGACAATCGGCAATTCAGGTTCATGTGTTCTACAAACTCCTGCACCTTAGCCAATTCTCCATTCCATACCATTCCGAAATCTGCAAAATATTTACCAAAATTAGGCGCTGGCGGCATCAATAGCCCAAGCCAGGGCTCTTCCATGAATTTATTAATAATTCTATCAATATGCGATGGATTATTTATTAAATTTTCCCATATATTATACAAAACAGCCTTGCCTACAAAATTAGGTTCATCATCAGTCTGAATATCTGCATCATGAACAATCCCTACCAAATCATAATCACTAAATTCCCGAATCTCATCGGTCAAACTCACATGCCCATACTCTTTGCAGACATATCCTCTTTGTTTATAATATTGATATATATCCGGATCATCAGTATATATTCTTACGCAAGCCTTATCTTTAAGCCACTCTATATAATCTGCAATATACTCTATTGCGGCTTTGCATGATACACATAAGGCAATCAATACTGTATATGCCTTTACCTCATCAGACCCATTCGATATCTTATATTCCCCTAATCCATAATCTTCACTTGGAATAATATAACGCAGATGAAAGCTTCGGTAAATATCCGCCACATTCATTGTCCTAATCATATTATTCCAAATTAAATTTACGTCATATATTGTATTGTGATTTATATAATTAAGACATCTGCGGAAATTCTCCTGCGTTTGTAATGCTATATTATCTACAGAAACAGGCTTTTTTTTAAAAAATGGAAAATTTCTTTTACTGACTAATTCATATGCTAGTCTTCCATATTGATTATAATTATTCATTATATTATTAGTAATATTAACATCTGCATCCGCCAAGACGTCATAAGTAAAACCTCTATCTGCAAAATACTTAGTAAATATCACCTCGTGATTATCAACCACTTCATTAAATGTCATATAATAGGGAAGCTTGTCCCAATATTCCTTAAAACTTATATCAGTTATCAGACTGTGCCTGATAACTATAAAAAAAGATTGTATATGCTCTGGAAATTCCTTACCATCTTCACGCCTAACATTACCGAACTTTAGCAATCCCCAGAAATCCACCTCTCTTCCAGCCATTTCGTCAAAAATTTCAGTCATATGACGAAAAGGTCCAAAACAGGAATCATTTACCAAAACAAGCTCATCATATTCCCTCACTTTATCCCAGCCTATGTAATCGCACAAAGCGTCTTTAAAACCTCCGGCATCCAATCCAATATTTTCACGGTAAAATATCTGATCTGCATATTTTTCTAAAATATCCTGCCCTTTTATGATTTTAGTCTGGTTACATACAACGACTAATTGTGATACGCAGGTTTTAAGCTCCCTTAGCATATATCCTATATATTCGTCAACAATTCCCTGCCCATCGTAGGTGAGATAAATACACAGCCTTTTCATTTAAATTTTCCCTTCTTATTTATCAATTGCCCCACCGTTCTTACTCTATTACACAGACAATTTGA
>JAAVBM010000074.1 GCA_014803505.1 bacterium
ACCGCCTCAAGGCTGGCGAAAGCCGCTTTTGCCTCCTCATAATTTTTCCTGATGATGGAAACGGTCAGGTAACGTTCCTGTTCAATGCCCTGCTTTCCTTCCATGATCTTCTTCTCCATAATGCTGTTGTAGCAGTCACGCTCCGCGTCATTACCATCATTCCTTTTCTGGAACAATACTTTTTCCCGCAGCGCTTTCATGTTCCGGTTCTTGTTGTTGATGGTGATCTTGAACTCCACATCCATAGCGTTTAAAAACTTGCAGTAGCTTTCAAATATCCCCACCTGCTCCGCTTCACTGGTGGTGTTATAATTTACATCCGAAAACAGGTAGCTCTTGCTGTAGCGGTTGCCTGCCACTTCAAAGATACCGTCCGGTGCAATCTTAAGAAGCTCTATGCATTCCTGCACACTTTTCGGGGTTTTATATAAAGGCTCCCCTGCCTTTTTATAAATAGAAAATTTGTCCTGAAATAATTTCAATCTGTCTGCTCCTTCCTTTCTGCGGAAGGGATAGAAAAATTTTTATTTTCCAAATACAGAAAATCCCGGTAAGGGGCTTTCCGCACTCCCTTCCGGGTTTGATAATTGTTTGCTGTTTCTGATAGGTTTACTGCAATCTCTTCTGTAGATGCTGCAATTCAGGCTGGTTTATAGAATATAAAATATTAGTTTATTTTTTCTTTTTAAAGAAGCATCTTATCCTGCATTTTACTCTTTCTTTCCGCACCCGCTTCCGTTCCTCTTTCACTTTCCTTACTGCCGCCCTTTTTTCCGCTTCTTCCTTTGCCCGGATCTCCGATACCATGTCGCGGTAGCCGCTGGACTTAAAAACAAGCGTCTTATTCCTGAAAATACTTCTCATGTACCGGGTGAACACTTCACGGAATCCCATGCCATTGTAGGAATAAAAACCGCACAATGCAATAGGAGCAACAACGGGGACTGCCACGTAGCAGCTAAAAGTCAGCCCTATCTTTTCATACAGTAAAAATACGATCAGACATCCGCTTCCAAGGGCAAGGATGGAATACACAAGCTGCTTTGCAGTAAGCCCCATTGCCACACTCTCCTGATATTTTTCTATATCTTTGTTTATCTCAATAATCAATCTTCTCTCCTTCCTGCCGGGATGCGGTTATATTCTGTATGGTCTTACCGCTTCCCGGTCTTGTCCTGCTTTTATGTTTCTATGCTTCTACAATCCCAATGCCCTGCTTGTAAGCGACTGCGCACCTTTACAGGCTCCTACCGTTAAAGCTATGGTAAAGGTAATCTCACACAGGTAGATAAGCACCTGTGCCCAATCAGCATAGCCTCCTGTAAAGGACGGAAGCCCTGCACTGATAAAAGCATTGCAGATCAGGATGGCTAATGCCATAGTGACTGCCTCCATCACGACTGACAGGAAATACTTAAAATACCTGACACAGGTACTGCTCACTGTCCGGTTTCCTGCAAGGGTGGAAAAGGCGATTGCCGCCAATGGCACGATTACCATAATCTTCAGGAACCGGAAGTATACTGTGTAGATGATGAAAAATCCGCATATCAGGATGATAAGCGAAAGTATCACTGACAGGATCATGAACACAAGGCTGGCTGCAAATCCTAAATTCTCTATGACCTCCGCTTCCCCTGAACCGATACTTGCCTGTGCCATGGTGGTATTCCCAAGGTGGCTTACCATAGCCCCGATACTGCTGAAAAATGCTTTCAGTATCGTAAGGTTATTCGCCACAAGCCACTGTGCTATCCCAAGGCGTATCAGCATACGTAGCATTGCCTCTAAACGGAACTCACTCTTGATATCCACGCTTTCTGCACAGAATCCTATCACGAAGAACAGGACTACAAGACCGCTCCCCACGCCTACAAATAAAGGTTG
Organism: bacterium; assembly: GCA_014803505.1. Classification (GTDB taxonomy): domain Bacteria; phylum Cyanobacteriota; class Vampirovibrionia; order Gastranaerophilales; family Gastranaerophilaceae; genus Zag111. Next base: position 1,888 of record JAAVBM010000074.1, read on the forward strand.
CAAGTTTTCCACCACCGCCCAGGGACCCCCGCCCTTGAAAGAGACCGGTGACTGTCCAAGCAGGGAGAACACAAGGTTGATCTGGTTATTCCAGAATCCAAGCACCATTTCCAGCAGGGCAAGGATATCATCCCCAAGTTTAAATATCTCCATAAATGTGCCCCCTTTTAGAATCCAAGGAAGGTCATCACTGCGGAAATGCCTGCCATGATAAGACCTGCCACGATACCCTTAAGTGCGGAATTCATGGAAGAGGAATCCTGCTGCTGGTATGCCTGTGCAAACTCCATCACGTTTTTTGCAAGGATAATCACGCCCACTGCCCCGATAATGGCAAGGACAAGCGTCTTTAAGTTATTGATAGGGGTTAAGACTTCCGATACCCCGGTGGCATGAACGGGCCGGGTATACATAGAGGCTGCGGTAATGATACCGGACACCATAGGAACGATATATTTCTTTAATCTGCCTTTTCTGCTGAATGTGGTTACGGTTATGTTTTCTCTTTTCATAATGATTGAATCCTTTCTTTTTACAATAAATCTCTGGTTATTGGTTACTCTGTTCTTATTTGTTTCATGGGCTGGTTTCTGCTTCTTGCTCATACTGTTTGTTACTTAGGACTGGTCTTTTCTATGCTGAAATGTGGTAATTGCTTATTTTTCCAATGATACACTTCCAAGCCTAATCAATTCTTCCGCGGTTATTGTGGTAATGATGACATTCCCATCTTCCCCTGCCTCTTTTTTTAAGCGTTCCGTAGTTTCTTTGTCTATGATGTCTACTGACTTTTTCTTCTCTGGGTGGTGGACATACCATTTCCCTTCCCCATCACCACTCCTTTTGAACATAGGATGCTTGAAAGTGTTGAACTTGAAATCTATGACAGGATCACAGCCCCGGATCAGGACAATGCATTTCCTGTTATCCAACTTCCTTACTTCGTCCGGTGTCATAAGCTCCCGGCCAAGGACATCGTAATTCCGGCTGGAACTGCCACGTTTTCCCAAGGTTTCCCCACTGCTTCTTTTGTCTATTGTGCTTTTCCCTAACAATTCGCTGATGTATTTATGGCTTGATTGTTCATTTCCGCCAAGATATACAAGGGTATCGGCATTGCCGGGTATGGTCTCCCATCCGTCCTTGAACAGTTCCTTGATCTGTGCAATATTCTGCACCACGATAACATTAGAGATTTCCCTACTCCGCATGGTACTAAGAAAATTCAGGTAAGAATCTGGTAGAGGCGTGTTATAAAATTCATCCAAATACATGCTCACATGGATTGGAAGCCTGCCGCCATACTTTGTGTCTGCTTGAAAATAAAGTTCCTGCATTAACTGTTCATAAAGCATCCCTATCAGGAATGCGTAGGATTTATCGGAATCCGGCGTGACGATAAACAAGGCAGTTTTCGTCTTTTTGTCGCTGTTCTTTCCTGTTCCCAATTCCCCGAAATGCAGTTCATCCATTTCTAACAGTTCCTTAATCGCTTCATTTTCAAGGAAAGCAAGCCTTGCATTTACGCTGATGATGATACTCTTTACGGTATTATCCGCACCATCCATGACCTTCTTGTACTGGCGCACTGCCGGGTGGTCTTCCCCTAAAGGGCTGGTTCTTGCAAGCAGTTCAAAGCGTCGGTCTAACCTGCTGGGTTCGTTCTTTTCTTTTTTCGCTTCTGCCAATAGTTCTAATACTGATACTATGTTTTTTCTTCCCGGCGGCATTTCCATCCACACATAGTAGAATAGTGCCTGTAGGAAAAGTTTTTCCGCGTTCTCCCAAAACGGGTCATTGCTGTTGCTTTTTTTCGGTGTAGTATTTTTCATCAGATTGGTTATCAGTTTGAGTACATCCATCTCTGTCCTTATGTAGGAAAATGGGTTGTATTTATTGCTCTCTTTCGGATTTATCAGATTGAAAACCTTTATCTGATAACCATTTTCTTTCAGATAATTCCCTGCACTTCCCAGCAGTTCCCCTTTCGGATCAGTAGCCGCAAAACTGCCCTGCATCTCCATGATGTTACATTTAATGAGAAACATACTTTTTCCTGCACCAGAGCCGCCGATACAGAAGATGTTGTTATTCCGCATGGTCTTTCGGGTGTTCATGGAAAGGCGCAGGTTTTGTGATAAGATGCGGTGGTAGCCGCCCTTATCCCCTAGCTGTTTTGTAAGCATTGCCGCCTCCGCCCACCTTGCCGAACCATGCTCTTTCCCGAAACGGTAATTCTTCCGGTTCGTTTTCTGCACCATGACAAATAAAAGTGCTGTGAGGAATACTGCCGCCATGGTGTAAGGAGTATAGGCAGTCACTTTTATTTTTAACGGATTCGCCATTTGCTCTTTAAGTACCGGAACAAAAGTGTAGAGTGTCATACCCGGATGGATGATGCTGCCAAGGAAAAATCCTAAATAAATGCATCCGGCAATCACTGTTCCATAAAAAAGACAGGTAAACACGTTAAATTTCTTCACACGCTCACCTGCCTCTCACTGGCTGTTTTATCTCTTTCCCAATCTTTCGTACTTTTTCTGCTGTATCTTTGGTTGTCCCTGCCATATCCTTTGATGCTGCTTTTTCTGCCCTGTCACTTTCTTTACTTTTTTCTCGGTTTACCTGCCCTATCTCTCTTTCATCTGATTTATGCTCTACAGCAGTACGGATATTGGCATTGACGGTATCAAAATAATTATGAAAGATTTCACTGCCTTTCATGGTAAACATTTTGTCCCCAAGCTCCGCATACACCTTCATCTCTTCTTTTCTCTTAAGGAACGCCAAGGCTGTCCTGCTCCCTTCTGGGAAATAAAAGTCCTCTATAGGGATACGGATATACTTGCCTGACTGCCTTGGAAGCCGCACCATCACATGATCCTCTGTTTGTTTGGTAACTAACTTGCTTGTGATCGTGATTGGGTCATATTCCCCTGACTGATAATGGTCTAAAATATTTAACCGCTGCTCTAAGGGGATTGCCTCGATATCCTTCATCTTCAGATAACCTGTCTCCATCCATGGCTGTTTTTGTTCCTGCCCCCTGCTGTCTGTATTTTTCTGCATATTTCCTGTTTCCTTTCCTGCTCCTTTTTCCGCTGTCCTGCCCTTTTGGGATTCTTCATAAAATTTGTCAATATCCCTGTCGGAAGTGTTCTGGAAATATTCTTCCAGCCCCATGACCTGCCTGGCTTTCAGCTTTTCGATCAGGGCATTCATACGGGGTAACGATTCCGCATGGAATACCATCTCCCTCATACCGTCTTTATTGAAGTCCGGGAGCAGGGAGTAGAGGATGCCATACTTCTTTGACATTGCCTCCACTTTCTTAAGCTGCTCCTGTGGGAACTTGAAAACGTGCATATCGCCACCGCGCTTTAAGAGATTCTTCATGGAAGTTTTCCCTTCCATCTTCTCCTTTGCGAGAATACCCATAATAAGTTTTGTGAGCTGTGCCGCAGGTTTTAAGCACTTCCCAGTAACACGCAGGCACAGGTCTGCTCCCTCAAAAAGGACATGGATAATCTGAACCGCATCTGTGATCTCACTGCTCATCTTCCATTTCCCCTCTCCTGACCTTTCGACTGCTGCATTTCTTTCTGCTGTTGGTACTGGCGGTCTTTCACTGCCACAAGCTCCCTTTCAAGATTCTGCATTGCCATCTCCATAGCGTACCCAGCTTCCTTTGCCTGTGCCGCCTGCCTGCAAAGTTTACCAAGGACTGCGTTTCTCTGCCCTGCCTTTTCTGCACTGCTGTCAGATAAAAGGACGCTGTTGATCTCTATAGACTGCGCTAACTTTTCACTTTTTTCCTTAAAATCCTCTGACGCATAAATGAATTCCTGTAAACACTGTGTCATGCCCTCTGCCCCCTTTCGTTCAATATCTTCATGGTCATGCGGAGTTCCCTGATCTTTTCTGCATCCATAGCCTTATCCGCAAGAAGAGATAGCTGTCCTTCCGTAAGTCCGTCCTCAATACCAAGGCGCACCTCCGCAATCTGCCCTGCATCCAGCTCCCCGGCTAACTTTTCCAGCAAATCCGGCTTTTTGCGAATGAAAGGAAAACTGAATGAAGATAAGAAGCCAGTCTGCTTTCCGGTTTCTGCACCTGTTGCCCTACTTTGTCCCTGACTATCTGCTTTCTCCGTCCGGCTGTTTTTTATTTCCCTCTGCCCCTCGTCCTGTACTTCCTTGTTCCCCTGTGTATTCCTGCTACCGGATAATCTGCTGTTTTCCTGTATCTTCCTCTGCTCCTGCAATCCTGCAACATACGACTGCTGAATCAAAAGCTGTTCATGGAGATTTTTATTCTCTGCTTCTAATTCTCTTATTCTTTTGTTGGTTTCCTCACGCTCTTCCAAAAGCCGCTCCGCATCTTCCCTTGCCTGCTGGAACTGTTCTTCCAGTTCCTGATAATAAGAATCGTCCATGTTCTCTGTAACTGTTTCTGTATCTTTCTCCTGCGGCGAAAAAATATCTGCTTTCTCTTCCATGGATTTCTTCAAGTCCTCAATAAAACTGTTCTGCCTTGAAAAACTTTCCTTTAGTTCCCTTACTGCTTCCGTAATGAATTCCATCCTTTCCCCAATCTTTTCCGGTATGGCTTCCCTGCCCTGCATGAGCGGAAGTATTCTCTCCCGGAGTTCTATGGGAAGCATCCCGTCTTTCCATAGCCCTTTCAGGTCATGCAGCGGTACGCCCGACTTTAAGGCTTCCAGAAAGATACGCCCGGTCTCTACATTACTGATGGTGGATAAAAACGCTGTTGCCGCCACACCATAATCTTCTTTCATGGCGATAAACATATTTGCCATGACTTCTGCGGGAATGGCTATGTTATCAAAAAGCCGCAGGTAACTTACATCAATGCCATAATCAAGGGCATCCATCACGATCTTAAACTGATCTCCCCGATACTCCTTAAACTTGAAATAGGAATGTATTTCCTGCCTTGTCATATCTTTTAAATCTTTTCCCATCTGGTTTCCTTCCTATAATGTCAAGCCCTAAATCATTGATTTTTCAGGCTTTTCTTTAAATATTTACCTCATAAAACAGAGCCCAAAGTGTATGACAGTCATTGTATCTTATACTGAACAGCCAA
>JAAVBM010000075.1 GCA_014803505.1 bacterium
AGCAGCCTCTGTCCAAACAGCCTCTCCCGCACTGCTTATGGTCTGTCCTGCCTCGTTTTTATTGACGTAGAACCCATCTTGTGTGGTAATCTGTGCTCCCTGTATGGCGGTTCCATCTTGATCTGTCACTGTCATCTCTATTTTGTACAGGTAATGAGGACACTTTCCCAAGTCAAATTCATCAAAATCTTGCGAATAATAAAAATCACTAATATGAATGCTATCTCCTACCTTTACCTCCCAAGACCATTTGTCCTTGTTTCCCAGCTTTATCTTAAACTTACACTCTCTTTTCCCATTAATATCCCCGTCAATACAAGCAATGCACTCATGAATTTTTGAAGTAGAAGGTGTTTTACTGGAATATTTTGCTTTCACCTCCACTCCGGCAACTGCCTCCACAGAAGCCGCTGCAATCTTTTCACTAATGATTCCTATTTCAGGCTTAAAAGAAATCCCCAAAAATACAGATACTTCTGCCTTCCATTTCGATTCAAATTTTGGCATTGACGTCAAACTTCGTACACCCTCATCACTGGATGCTGCAAGACCTATCACACCCTTCAATGTTCCACTCCACCCTGCTTTTTCCTCAGCTTCAATTACAAAATTGGGAGTTAGCTTGACATACACAAGCGGAATAAAATCAATCCTAATAGATCCCAAAGGTATCTGAAAAGCATTCTCACCCTTTTTTTCCGCCGACAGGTTTCCTTCTAATTTAAGAGAATACTCAAATTTCAATTCCAAGTATGCATAATCACGCGAAAGATACACTTTTAGAGAAGATTTCAGCTTAAGTTCAAGACTTCCCGAAAATTTCATGCTATCTCCCAGCACCTTATCCTTGAATTTAAAAGAGGTTGCCGCTTCTTTATCCCATTCTTTATCAATTTCACCCCACTTATATGTCTCAATACCTTCACTCGAATATGGCACTATTCCTTCATAGAAAACTCCGTCCTCCAGATTTGAAGCATCAATCTCTGCTGATCCCAAACCCTCCTTTGAATTAATTTTCACATAATCGAAAACTTCCTCCATCGACAGTTCTTCTCCCTGAATCGTCACTGTCGCGTCATCAATTTTGATTGATGCCACCTTGACGATCAGTGTGACACCCTCCGTATATTCATAGACAAAAATATCTCCCGCCTGTAGCGATACCACACTCTCGTCTGCATTTCCAATCACATAAATATAATTTTCATCATCCGCAGACATCAAAATGTTAACGTCAGTCTTATAGGGGATAATCACAGCCTTCTCACTGTATACAGCAAAGTTATTTGTTTTATCGTCATCCAGATTGAGAACCCTCTCCTCCTCGAAATCGTCTGTTGTCTTTGTCAAAAATTCCTGCATATCTTTTGTATACATGGGTGAGTCATAAAGCGGACATAAAGGCTGTAGAGTCTCTTTATCCGTCAAAAAACCTCGCACATAAAAAAACTGCGGCACTGTCTCTACAATTTCTACTTCCGCAATCCTATCCTCTACGGAAACTTCCTGACTTCCTGATGCCAAAAGTTTTCTCCCTGTTTCATCATAAATTGCTACAGTCAAAACCGCATCCTGCAATGTCTCAAAAGACACCGTTGCTGTCTGACCTTTCATCTCCACCGAAAAGACATTATACCCATTGCTCTCTAGCTGCTCCTCCGCTTTGTCAGACAACGCTTCTGCCAACATGTTCCCGACGGAGTTTCGCCCTTTCACAGACAGACTGCTCTGTAAATCAGTCCGCAAAACATCCTCTGTCTTTTCCGCGCTATTTTCTGAGACCATCTCTTCTGATATATCTTGATCTCCCGGCTCCTCCTCTGTATCGTCGGTATCATGGTCATCTTCTTTTTCTCCATTATCAGACTTCTCACCGTCCTTTTCGTCTTCTTCCTGATCCGATTCACCATTCCATTCACCAATTTGCTCCTCGCCGGATTCTGAGTCATCTCCATTCTCCTTCGACTCTCCTTCAGATTTATCCTTTTCCTCGTCTTCCTGTGCAGCCTCCTCTTCACGCATATTTTCCTCTTGTTCAGACGCAGTCTCCGCGCTGCTTACCGCTTCCGTCGCATACACCGTGAATGGCACAGATGTCAGCATCAGCACAGCCGCCATCATTCCCGCCAAAATTCTTCCTATGTATCCTTTCCCTCTCATGTTTCATCCTCCTCAAATAAGCTGTTTTCCCAAATAGTGTGTCTCTTGTATCCATTTATTTTATCGTTATTCTCTAAGCATTCTAATTATAGTCATTTTTACGACTATAGTCAACTATAAGACCACATACTATACTTACCTATAAAATCAAGTTGGGGAGGAGGTTCTGCTATGCTTGTCTATACGCCCTTTTGGGAAACTTTACGCAATTCTTCTGAAAGCACCTATTCACTGATCAACAGACATCACATTTCCAGTTCCACCATTGACAAGTTACGTAAAAACAAACCTCTTAATACCACTACCCTAAATGATCTGTGCCGTATCCTAGACTGTCCAATACAAAATATCGTACAATATGTACCCTCTAAAGATGATCAACTCTTATAACCTCTCGTTTTTCTTATAAAAAAGAAGTGGCTATCGGGAAATATCATTCCCGACAGCCACTTTCTCTTCTTGACAATTCCACCAGCCTCCTATATACGCCATCCTGTTCCATCAGCTCGGTATGCCCGCCTTTTTCGCATACCTTCCCACTCTCTATAACGTATATCATATCTGCTTTTTCAATAGTTGAAAGCCTGTGTGCTACCACAAGCGTAGTGCGCCCTCCCATGAGCGCCGTGAGTCCCTTTTGAACAAGCCGCTCGCTCTCTGCATCTAAAGCAGAGGTTGCCTCATCCAGAAGCAGTATCGGCGCATTCTTTATAAATGCACGGGCTATTGCAATCCGCTGGCGCTGCCCGCCTGAGAGAGTTTCGCCACGCTCACCGACAATCGTGTCATATCCATTTGGAAATTCCATAATAAATTCATGTGCATAAGCACGCTTTGCTGCTTCTACGATTTCTTCATCACTCGCATCCAGCCTGCCATATCGTATATTTTCTTTTATACTTGTAGTAAAAAGGTATGCATCCTGCGGAACATAGGCTATATTTCCCCGCAGCTCATCCAATGTATAACCCGATAGAGGCTTTCCAAGCACCTCGATACCGCCACTGTTTAATTGATAAAAACCTAGCAAAAGCTTGACTATCGTACTCTTACCGCCTCCGCTTTCTCCTACAAGCGCAGCGGTTTTCCCCCTATCTACTGCAATATCTACGCCGCTTAGCACCTTTTCTGAATTTTCATAGGAAAATTCAGCATCACTTATTTTGATTCCGCAATCCTGCTCTGCAAAATCACTCTCAACGTCTATATTATTCTCCAGATAGTATTCTACCTGGACCGGCTCATCCAAAACCTCAAACACCCTGTCTGCAAGAACAAATGCATCTATAAGACTTCCCCATGCACTGCCAATTGTACTTAAAAAAAACGACACCGAACCCTGTAAGCTGAGAATCGCTACCACCGTGCCAAAATCCACCATATCTGCAAATGACATGAAAACGCCGATAAGTAAAATGATAACACTACACAAAAATCCAAATATCCATTCTACTGCATATACATCTGACATCCTGCGAAACCGTTTCATTGTAGCCGCCGCTGCATCTGCATTAGCGTCAGAATACTTTTCTACCATTGCCCGCGTTCCGGGAAACATCTTGATAACATTAATTCCTGCCAATATATCAGTCAGACTTTCAGTACATGACGCAAGAAGCTTCTGTATTTTAACTGACATGCCGCGAAGCGGTTTTGAAAGAACCATGTCTATCTTAACGGATACCACGCTTAATGCAAGTACCATAAGCCCTATCCGCCAGTCCAGTACTAAAATCATTATAATTGCAGCTATACCCCTTATCGCAGGATGTATAACCCATAGATGTCTGTTCGCAAGCGAAGTCTTTATATCCTCTACATTGAAACACAATTTCTGTATGGTCTCTGCACTATGATGCCTCTCAAAGTATGACATCGGCAGCCGGAAAAGATGTGTCATGACTCTAATGCGCAGTCTTGCCATAATCCGGCGGATATGATACATAAACGTATAAGTGATCAAACATCGTGCCATGCTTGCCGCCAGAACGATAACTGCCATCCAAAGCGCAGCTTTAAACAGAATCATATCGGAAGCGATTACCGCATTAATAATATTTTGATAAAACAATGCGTTCATTGCACTAACAAATACTTCAGTAATTGGAATCAGCAACGTGCATACCCAGTATGCACCGGATTTTTCAAATAGCGACAGGTATTTTTTCATCCTTGTAAAAATTACTTTATCTTTATTCATAATTACACCTCTCCTCCGGCAGCAAATATGGAATAAAGCCTTGGATAAACCCTGCCTAGTTCCATTAATTCTTCATGCGTCCCACTCTCTGCTACTCTCCCACGTTCTATAACTACGATATAGTCTGCATTTTTAATAGTAGACAGCCTGTGTGCAACCACAAGTGTTGTACGTCCTTTCATCAGCCTGTCAAGCGCTTTTTGCACCTCGGCCTCTGCCTGTACATCAAGCGCGGACGTTGCCTCGTCTAAAAGCAGTATGGGAGCATCTTTTAAGATTGCACGCGCGATGGAAATACGCTGTACCTGCCCTCCTGAAAGGCGTGAGCCCCGTTCGCCAGCCAGAGTATCGTACTTTTCCGGAAGTTCGCTTATGAAATCAGATGCATTCGCCGCTTCAGCAGCCATATGAATCTCATCATCACCCGCCCCGGACTTCCCCATTGCAATATTTTCTCCCACAGATACCGGAAACAAATATGCATGCTGGGATACGTAGGAAAAGCGTGTGCGCAGCGCCTCCAGATTCCAGTCCTCAAGTTTAACTCCTTCGATTAAAATACTTCCATGCTGCGGCTGATAAAATCCACATAAGAGGCGAAGTAACGTGCTTTTTCCACCCCCGCTTGCGCCAACCACCGCTACCGTCTTACCCTTGGGAACTTTAAAGTTTGTACCATTCAGCACAGTAACCCCTTCTTCATAAGAAAACGACACATCCCTGAATTCTATTGCAGGAGCATCCTCTATTCCGGATACCATGCTCCCCATCGGCTCAACGGGTGCATTCAATATCTCAAATACCCTTTCTACCGCAGCCAATGCCACTTTACTGTTAAAAGTCCTGTTTGCCATGTCGTTAATAGCTTCCACCATCTTTGGTAAAAGAGAAAAAAACGCCACTAAGCTGCCTATTGTAAGTTTTCCCTGTAAACAAAACCACCCTCCTGCGACAAGACAGAGTATAGAAGAAAGCGTACCCGACAGCATATAGAAAGCACGTCCCTTATACTGATTCTTATCATTGCATATTGCCATATCCGTCATTTTTTCTACGTTTTTACGATAATCTTTCAATAGCGTATCCTGAAGCGAATAGCTTTTTACAACATCCACTCCTCCTATTATATCTGCTGCCTCACTGATAATATCTGCCGAATACTGCATATATGCCTTTGAACCGGACTTGAATTTTGTAGTAAGTGCGGCTCCAAACGGCAGACACAGTATTACAGGCGCTATGGAAATCAGAAATAACGGCAAATTGATATATAACAGATATGCAAAATAAAAGATTATTAAAAAAGGATTCATAATGACATAGATTAAATCATTTTGTACAAAACCGCTTATCCTGTTCACATCATCTGTCAGCCTCGAGAGGAGGTCTCCAGAGCGGTTTTTAGACATAAATTCTGTTGTCATCCTTGTAATATGGACAACCGCATC
>JAAVBM010000076.1 GCA_014803505.1 bacterium
AAGTGGTGAGTATGGTTATATAACTCGAGAGGAAATGGAACGTCGAGAATCCTCTAAGATTAGTGCAGGTATGCGTGAAAAGGGATATTCTGAAGTTTTGCATGTTACGCGTAATGATTCTGACTTACAGCGTATGTTAAATAAATACCAAGGTCATGAAGATGATTTTGCTTTAGGTTTTGGTGTACGAGTTGCCGAAAATTGTCCCGATGGTTCAACAAAAGCAGGAGGAGGACATGCTTTGTCTGTAGTTAAGATTACAGATACTACTGTTTATGTTGCTAATTCTTGGAACCCTGATCAAATTGAACCAATTCCGAGAAAAGAATTTGAAAAAATGGCAACTGAATTTACGGCTACTAAGATGAATAATCGCGCTGTTTCTCAAAATTATCTTCAAAACTCTTTGAATAATGTTGCTCTTGGTGCAGGTGGCTCTGTGAGTTCTGCTGATATGGCCTCTTTGAGTGCTATCTTAGGTAGGATCAATTTGGGTAATTCTCATACTCAGCCTTCCGGAGGTAGTAATAGGATTATTCCTGAAAAAGTTCAAGCTTATTTAAATCATTTTAATAATAATCATAATAATTCTCCAAATAAGTTGAATATGAATAAATTATTAAAGTATTTGAACAATGTATCAAAAAAAGAGGTGAATAAAGAACAGCAAGATTTTGTTGCCAGAATGTATAAACAAATTACGTCATCTAAAGAAGTTGAATTATCAAAAGATGATGTAAAAATCTTAAAATCTTTAACAGATAAATAATATTGAAGATTATAGATTTTTAATATTGTAAGGGTTTATGATATAATACTCCTTGTAAATGCTAATTTGCAGGGAGTATTGTATTATGAATATTAATAAGAATTATCAAAATGTTAGTGAAAGTTACTTGTTTTCAACTATTGCTAAAAAGGTTAACGAATTTGCAGCTGCAAATCCTGATAAAAAGATTATCAGATTAGGAATTGGAGATGTAACTCTTCCTTTGTGTAAGGTTGTTGTTAATGCTTTAAAAAACGCTGCAGAAGAAATGGGTGTTCAAGAAACATTTCGCGGATATGGTCCAGAACAAGGTTATGATTTTTTGAAAACTAAGATTCAAAGTTACTATGCTTCTCATGGGGTAGAGCTTGATTCTGATGAAATATTTATTTCTGACGGGGCAAAATCTGATTTAGGTAATATCTTGGATTTATTTGCGGTAGATAATACAGTAATGGTTCCGGATCCTGTTTATCCTGTGTATGTTGATACTAACACTATGGCTGGCAGAAAGATTGTTTATATTGATGCTAATGCCGAAAATAATTTTTTACCGCTTCCTGATGATTCTGTAAAGGCTGATATTATTTACTTATGTTCTCCAAACAATCCTACAGGTGCTGTTTATAATAAAGAACAGTTAAAGGTTTGGGTTGATTATGCAAATAAAAATAATGCAGTTATTCTTTTCGATTCCGCATATGAATGTTTTATTACAGATGAGAATTTACCAAGAAGTATTTATGAAATTGAAGGCGCAAAAACTTGTGCAATAGAATTCTGTTCTTTATCTAAAATGGCAGGTTTTACAGGTACAAGATGTGGTTATACAGTTGTTCCGAAAGCTCTTGTTTCTGGAGATGTTATTCTTAATAAAATGTGGCTAAGACGTCAAACAACTAAATTCAATGGTGTTCCTTATATTATTCAACGTGGTGCAGAAGCTGTATTTACTGAAGAAGGACAAGTTGAAATTCAAGAAAATCTTAACTATTACAAAGAAAATGCAAAAATTATTTCTGATACATTGAAAAAACATAATATTTGGCATATTGGTGGTAAACATTCACCTTATATCTGGTTGAAATGTCCTAATAATATGACCTCTTGGGAATTTTTTGATTATCTTTTGAATAATGTTCAGATTGTCGGAACTCCTGGTGCAGGATTTGGAAAAAATGGTGAAGGATATTTCCGATTAACATCTTTTGGAAGTCGCGAAAATACTTTAGAAGCGGTTAAAAGATTGGATGACTTTTTAAGTTAATAACAAAGTACGAAGCGCCCCGAAAAAACTTTCGGGGCGCCATTTCAAAATGGAAGGAAATAAATATGATTACCAGAGAAGTAAATGAATGGGTAAGACGAGTTGAATGCGGAAATTATTCCTCTTTGGACATTATGGAAGAATTTGCACGTTTTGCTAAATATTTAACCAAAGAAGAGATTATACAAATAAAAAAACGTCTTGAATCATCAATTAAACGCTAATGGATTCATATACCAGATTACACTAAACCTATATATGTCACCCTGAACTCGATTCAGGGTCTATCCAATTTAATTGGCATTGATAAGTGCTGAAACACGTTCAGCATAACAAGTTTAGACTATTTATGTGTAAAGTTATATATAAGTCCAAGCGCTAATCCGTAGAGAAATTTTATAATATATGTTATAATTAGAATATAGTCTGCGAGGTTTCTTTAATGTCATATTATGATGATTTGCTGGAAAAAATTCCTAAGATAAAGAGAATTTTGGACAATGATACTAATTATACAATTTATCATTACACAAAGCCTGAAAAACTTTTGAATATTTTGCAGTGCGGAGCTTTAAGATTTTCTAATGCTTTGTATTTAAATGATAAAGAAGAAATTGCGTATTCTTATCGCTTGATAGTGCATCTGATTGATGAATTTGACGGACTCAATCCGGACTTGTTTGATAAAATTAAAACTCATTTTCGTAATAAATACCAGCATATTGTTGATGGAGAAAATGATTTTGTCAATAAATTGGAATATTTTACAACATCGTTTTCTACAGAAAGTGATAATTTAACACTTTGGAATAACTATGCAAAAGGGAAAAACTATACTGGATATAATATTGGTTTTGATAAGAAAAAGCTCATAACTGAGATGACAGAAAATAATTATCTGCCGATTTTCGGAAGCGTTATTTATGATAAACAAAAACAAGTAAAGATTATTCATGCAATTTTTAAAAAGTGGAATATGCTTTTTGAACGTGCATTGAAATGTAAGAAAAATAATAAAGTAAAACTTTTTGATATATTATTTGAATTGATTGATGTTTTAAGTATTGTTAGTTTATTTTTCAAAAATCCTCAGTTTAAAAATGAGCATGAATATCGAATAGTTATTGTAAATGTTTTTGGTGTTGAAAATTCTAAATCGACCGGAGTTGTTGAAAAGAACGGCTTATTTGTTCCGTATTTGGAATATAAATTTTCAAAAGATGCGGTGAAATCTGTAAATATCGGGCCGACTTTTGACGAGAATATTTTTTATACAAGTACGAATAGAATGTTGTTGAATTTTGGTTATTATGACAAAGAGGTTTGTCGATCTAAAATTCCGTTGAGATATTAAGCTGTAAAGAAAATGTTATTTCGTAACCTGAACACGAAATAACATTAGAAATTAGTTGCGAGGGATTATCCCTCATAATTTTATTTGGTTATTGTTATATTATATTAAATTTTTAGGTGAGTAAAGTATCCATTTGGATATTATAACCCCCAATAAAGAAAATTTTTACACAATTGGTTATTATATAACCATGATTGAAAACAGACTTTCTATTGTGATGGGCGAAAAGAAGATTGAGAAGCGTGATATCACAAGGTTAACGCAAATTGATAGACACACTTTGAATAATATTTATAAAGGAAATGTGCAAGGTATTAAATTTGACACACTAAATAAACTTTGCTATGCATTAGATTGCACGCCAAGTGATATTCTTCGTTATATTCCTGATGAAAATTAGATATTATAAATTAGCTAGTTTTTGTTGTTTGTATTCTATTAAACATTTTGCTAATTGATCCGGACAGCTGGTTGACTTTGGACCGCAGGTTATTCCTTGTAAGCGTTCAATAACTTCATCTATATTCATTCCTTTTACAAGGCTTTTTATACCTTTTAAATTGCCGTTGCAACCGCCATAAAAATCTACATCAACAATTTTTCCGTCAGATAGTCCTACTTGCATCATTTGACAGCAGGTTCCTTGTGTTTGATATTGGATTACTTCTGTATTTTCAGCCATAATTTTCCTCCTTAGATTTTCTGATTAATAATAATTTAGCATAAAAAATGGTAAGTTATTAGTAACTTACCATTTTTAAATATTTAGTTTAGTTATCTAGTCTTTTTTTAGAAAATCAGGAACATCTAAATCCATTTTTGGCATTTGTGGGAAGCCAAAGTTTGAAGATTGAGTTGTTGTTTTACCTTGGAAATACTCAGCTGCAGAAAGCTGTGGAGTATTAACAGAGTTCATATTTGATTTTTCACTAAAGCCTGTTGCGATAACAGTAATTTGAATTTCATTTTGGAATGATTCATTAACAGCTGTACCGATAATAACATCTGCATCATCTTTAACAACATTGTTGATAAGAGTAGTAGCATCGTTGATTTCGTATAAAGTCATGTTAGAACTACCTGTGATATTAACAATGATACCGCTAGCACCATCAATTGAAGATTCAAGAAGTTGAGAGTTAATAGCCATTTCAGCGGCTTTAATAGCTCTGCCTTCACCTTGAGCTCTACCAATACCCATAAGAGCTGTACCTGAATCTTTAACAACTTTTCTAACATCGGCAAAGTCAATGTTAATCATACCAGGAATAGTAATGATGTCAGAAAGACCTTGAATACCACGATATAGAACTTCATCAGTTACACAGAATGCTTCGCGAACACCAACTTGACGTTCAACAACTTGAAGTAATTTATCATTTGGTACAACCAAAATCGCATCCACATATTTTTTTAGTTTTTCAATACCGGCTTCAGCTTGAGCCATTCTTTTCTTACCTTCCCAGCAGAAAGGTTTTGTAACGAAAGCGATAGTTAAGATACCAAGATCTTTTGCAATTTGAGCAACTATAGGAGCAGCACCTGTACCGGTACCTCCGCCCATTCCGGCAGTGATAAATACCATATCTGCACCATCAAGTACTTTTGTTATTTCATCTTTAACTTCAATAGCTGCTTTTTCGCCTGTTGAAGGATCTCCGCCTGAACCTAAGCCTTTAGTTGTGCTTGTTCCAAGTTGAAGTTTATTAGGAACACTGCTGTATGTTAAAACTTGCAAATCTGTATTCATTAACCAGAATTCTACACCTGCAAGTTTAGCTTTCATCATTCTGTTAACGGCATTACCACCGCCGCCACCAACGCCGACAACCTTAATACGAGTCGGATTTATATTTGATCTTTGGTTATTATCATATCCGGATATTATATTTTCCATTGTACCTCCTACGTTACAATTATATTATATACTAAAAAATCTATATTTCACGTATTTGAATATTTTGTAATATATTCTAACGAGGAGTGAGATAACACTTATTAAGCTTGTAAATCCAATTTGTTTCCCTGATGTTTTGATTTGAATGCAATTGCTTGCATTTTTATTTGAGAAGCTTGGTTGGCAACTTTATAGTCTTGAGTTGATGGGTCAGAAGGTGCCAAAGCTGCTCTGATTACAGTATTTGCATGATCTATAGTTTGTTGGGGATTATTTTTGTTTAGTGTTGGCATTTGAATAGGTACGTGACCTGATACAGGGATTCCATCGGCGTTTCTTTCAATAGAAATCGCACCTGCAAATATGCCGCCTGCTGATTTATGAGCCATTTCGTGAGCATAAATTTCATTATAATTTTGTCTTATTAAATCTTGTTTTGATAAGCAATTTATAGTCATACACACTCCTGCTATTATTGTAGCAAGGTGAGTGTGCTTTGTCAATATAGTTGTTCTTTATAATGTAACGATTTGTAAATAAGGTGAATCACTTATCAATATTGAATCTCACCCCTTTTATGTAAGGGGTCTTTGTGTGTAAGGTAAATTTTTCCTGCTTGAATTTGTTTATTAACTTGTAAGGTTTAGAAAAAGGGTTTATGTAGAAAGGACTATTTTATGTCAATTAATGGTTTGGGAAATGTTGGGTATTATCCTCAGGCAACAACGTTTACTTCAAGAAAACAAGCTGACAATGCGAAATTTGATTTTCAACCGGGATTTGTTCAGCCTGAAAAAAATGAAAAATCTAATAAAGGTAAAAAAGTATTAACGACTGCAGCTGTAGTCACAACACTTGCGGCAGCTACTTGGTTCTTTACTAAGGGTAAAGGGCAGAAATATGTTGCTCAATTAAAAGATTATTTTACTAATGGTAAAGGAAGCGAATATCTTCAAAAAGCTAAAGATTTCTTCAAAAATCTTTTTGGAAAAGGTGGTAAAAAAGATGTTCCAACTGCAGTACCGGTTCAGGAATCAGTTGCTGAGGTCGGAACAAAAGTTGCAGAACAAAATAATAAGGTTCCTGAAGTCGGAACAAAAGTTGTAGAAAAAAATAATAAAGTCCCAGATGTTGCTACAAATATCGATACTAAAGGTACTAATGCTAATACAAGAAAATTAGTAGATGAAGCTTTAAATGATGTTCCAACAAAAGCTCAACAGGCTGCATATGATAAATCAATTGCATATGTTGCACCTAACGCAGAAGAAAAAGCAGCAATTGCAGTTAATAATTCCGCTGCTCACAAAGCAACTGCTGAAGCTCGTCAAATTCAAAATAATTTATCTGATGAAACTTTGAGCGCATTAGAAAAATTTAAAAAAGACTTGGAAAAAGCTGAAAAAGTTCCAACTTATGTAAAAGAACCATCAGCACAGGTTAAAAAACAACAAATTGAGCAAGCTTGGGCAGAATATACAAGAAGACCTGAAGTAAAAGCTCCTACAGTTCAAAATATTCCAACTCGTGAACAAATCTGGGCAAAAGCAGAAGCAGAAGCTGCAAAAGTTGCAAAAGAAGAAGCTGAAGTTATGGCACAAATGTTCCCTACTCCGAAAAAAGTGGATTTGAAGCCTACAACTGAACCTGCTAAAGCCTTGGATCCAAAATTGTGGAATAATGCTCCGGCAGCACCTGCAAACACCCCATCAGCTGAAGAGCTTGAAATGCTTGCTCAGTTAGGATTCTAAACTAAAATAAATTTCTTAAACCATTAAAACATCGATTGGCGATTTAATTTAATCTCACTTATCTGTTCAAGGTAATTCGAATTAGTTAAGTCGCCAATTGCTTTATATAATTTCAGAATACTTGTTTGAATGTTTTCAGAATTCATTGTTACCATATCGTTAGCCATTTCTTCATTGGACATTGCTAGTCTGGTCATATCTCGGAATCCTGATGCTGCAATTTCCATCGCTAATTCATTTTCTTGCGCTGTTTTGAAGATTGCTTGTGCAATCACCATTGGCATATGTGATATTAGTGCAACTGCTTCGTCGTGTTTTTCTGGAGTTGTGATAACAGGAATTGCACCCAGTTGTTTTATTATTTTTACCAATTGTTCATCTTCGCCAAATACTGGAGTTAATACCCATTTTGCTCCTTTAAAAAGTCCTTCAAATGAATTCTCAAATCCTTTGTGTTCTGTTCCTGCCATTGGATGTGATGGTATAAATCTATATTGACGCTCTTTTTTACATACAAAACTTTTCAATGAACATACATCGGTTACGATGGTTTTCGGTGATAAAAAATTTTCTAATTCATCAAGAACGTCAATGGTTTTATTCATTGGTGTGCAAACAAAAACGATATTACATTCTTGTAAAGACGTGTAGTCTTTAAAGATTTTTTTACCATTTTGGGATTTAGAAACAGCAATAACATCATAACCAAGAGCTGTTAAATCTTTGAATATTGAACCTCCGATTAGTCCCAATCCTACAATTCCGATTTTCATAGAAGTACTCCTTATTGTATTTTAATTATTGTATCATATTTTTTGACCTTGTGATAATATTTACATATGAACAGAGAAGAATTTATAAATGCAAAACGTATAGTTGTAAAACTGGGAACAAACGTATTAAGAAATGATGAGGGCTATGTTTCTCTACCAAGAATCTATTCTTTTATTGAGAATATTGCTACTCTTGTGAAATTAGGTAAGGAAGTTATTATTGTAACTTCGGGAGCTGTTGGTTTAGGCAAAAAGCGTTTGGGGCTGGAAGATACCCAAGGGACGGCGATAAAACAAGCTTGTGCTGCTATTGGACAAGGAAAATTGATGTCTATTTATGAGAGCGGATTTGACGCTTATGGGCTTACTGCCGCTCAAATTCTTCTTACTGAAGATGATTTTTCTGTTCGTGAAAGATATTTGAGTTTGAGAACAACTTTTAATAAATTGTTAGAACTCGGTGTTATTCCTGTAATTAACCAAAATGACACAGTTTCTACTTTAGATGTTGCTTTGCGTTATGTAAAAGAAGATTTACAAGTGTGCTTCTCGGATAATGATAAGCTTTCTGCTCTTGTTGCTAGTGAGTTAGATGCTGATTTGCTTATTATTTTGTCAGATATTGATGGTCTTTATGATGATAACCCTAAGACTAATCCTAATGCAAAGTTGATTAAATCCGTAAGTGAAGTTGATGATAAAATTTTGGCACTTGCTTCAGGAGTATCTGATGGCGGTCGCGGCGGTATGGAAACTAAACTGAAAGCCGCAAGATTAGTGACTCGATTTGGTGGTAAAGTTTTAATTGCCAATGGTAAACAACCTTACATTATAAAGAGAATTTTTGACGGCGAAGACTTGGGTACAATGTTTCTTCCGTCTGATGAAAACTTATCTGATAAAAAACGTTGGATTGGTTATGCTACTAATATTATTGGTAAAATTATTGTTAATAATGGTGCTAAGGAAGCTCTTCTGGCAGAAAAAAGTTTATTACCGATAGGAGTCGTTGAGGTTAAAAATTCTTTTAAAAAAGGTGATGTAATTTCTATCTTGGACGAAGAGAAAAATGAATTTGCTCGTGGAATTGTTAATTATGATTCAGAATCTTGCAAAAAGGTTATTGGATGTCATTCTGATAATATTGCTGAAATTCTTGGGTTTAAAAATTATGATGCCATTATAACAAGAGATAATATCACAATTTTATAATTGTTTATTGCAACAGAGGATATATTATGGAAAGAAATTTTATAAAAATTGCGCAAGATGCAAAAAATGCTTCGTTGAAAATTGCTGAGATAAATACTGAGATTAAAAATTTAGCATTGTGTAAAATTGCGGAAGCTTTTGAGGCTAATAAAGAAGAGATTTTTGCTGCGAATAAAAAAGATTTAGAAGAAGCAGAAAAATTTGTTCAGAACGGTGAAATTACAAAAGCTACGTTCAATCGTCTTAAATTAGATGAAAATAAGATGCGAGATATGATTCAAGGTGTTCGTGATATATCTAATCTGGAAGATCCGGTGGGTAAAATTCTTTTTAAAAGAGAGTTGGACGAAAATTTAATTCTTTCAAAAGTTTCTTGTCCTATCGGAGTTTTGGGTATTATTTTTGAGGCGAGACCGGATGTAATATCTCAAATATCCTCGCTAGCAATAAAATCTTCTAATGCAGTGATATTAAAAGGTGGAAAAGAATCTGCAAATACTAATAGAAAGATTTTAGAAGTTATAAATCAAGCACTTGCTAGTGTAGACGGATTTCCTGAAAATGTTGTTCAGCAGGTGTTTACTCGTGAAGATGTTGCTAAGATGCTTGAATGTGATACATACATAAACTTAATTATCCCTCGTGGCGGAAATAATTTGGTAAAATTTATAAAAGAAAATACAAAGATTCCTGTATTAGGACACGCTAACGGAATTTGTCATATTTTTGTTGATGAAAGTGCTGATATTAATGTGGCTTCCAAAGTTGTTGTAGATGCTAAAACTCAATATCCTAGTGCTTGTAACGCTGTTGAAACTCTTTTAATTCATAGAGATTTTAAAAAAGCTGATGAATTATTGGCATCATTGCAATTAGAAGAAATTAAACTTGTTTCAAATCCTGAAGCTTGGGATATTGAGTATGGTGATAAAATACTTTCATATAAGTTTGTAGATTCATTAGATGAAGCAATTGAGCATATAAATACTTATGGTTCTGGACATACGGACTGTATAATTACTACAAATGTTGAAAATGCTGAAATATTTATGAATAATGTTGATTCTGCAGGAGTGTATTTTAATGTATCAACAAGATTTGCCGATGGATTTAGATATGGATTCGGTGCTGAAGTCGGGATTTCTACTAATAAAACTCATGCAAGAGGACCTGTCGGGCTTGAAGGTTTGACTATTTACAAATATAAGCTTGTGGGTGACGGGCATGTTGTTGATGATTATGCAAAAGGGCTTAAACATTTTCATCATAAAGATATTTAATCAAAGTATTGTAATGACATAATATAAATTTAGTGATAAAATATCTGTATGAAAATTCTGGGTATTGATCCGGGAATGGCGATAGTCGGATATAGTATTGTTGATTTTGACGGTAAAAATATTCAACTTTTACATTCCGGTTCTATAAGAACTGAAAAAGGTAATAGAGAATCTGCAAGGTTATTGGAAATTTTTAACGATATGTCTTTTATTGTTGAAAAATATCAACCGGATGTTTGTGCTATTGAGAAACTGTTCTTTTTCCGAAATCAAACAACTGTAATGCCTGTTGCTCATGCTCGCGGCGTTATTTTAACAGTTTTGGAGAAAAATAATATTCCGATTTTTGAATATACTCCTATGGAGGTTAAACAAATTTTAACCGGATATGGTAGAGCTTCAAAAAAAGAAGTTGAACAAATGGTTAAAATAAGTTTGGGATGTGATACTTTACCAAAGTTGGATGATACTGTGGATTCTATAGCAATCGCAATTTCTTTTACCAGAAGTCATAATGCTTTAGAATATTTCAAAAAAGTTTGAAATTTCTTTGTGTAGATGTTAGAATGCCCAAAAGGGATAAGGATGAATAGAATTCTAATAAAAAATGTAATAGTTTTAAGTTTAATTCTGGGTTCGATTTTGGGGTTATTGGCACCAATTCCGATAGTTGGAATTTTTATGTTGTTTGGTATTTTGCTTTTGGCGGCACCATTAGTAATGGTTTACTTAATTATGGATGGAAAGCTTGAATTAACGACTCCTACAGATAGTATAATTACGGGTGCACTTGTCGGATTTAGTGCTAATATGTCTTTTGCATCTGCTTTTTGCATTATGATTTTTATTTTGTCGCAGTTTTTTAATTTTAATCAAAATTTATTTTTAACAGCTATGATTGTGAATTCGCCAATCTGGCTTTTGGGTGTTTTTATAATATTTCTTGGAATCTTAATTGCTACAACAAATGCTTTTACAGGTTTTGGGACATTTTATGTTATAAATTTTATTCGTGATATGTATGAGAAAAAATATTTTAATGATAAAAATTTAAAATAATAGAAAAGGAAAATAATAATGGCATTTAATTCAAAAATAAGAACAATAGAATGGATTGATACGTATTCAAGAATGGTTGATCAGACAAAATTTCCTGATCATTTTGAGTATGTAAATATTACAACAGGTCAAGATATGTTTGATGCAATAAAAACAATGATAGTTAGAGGTGCTCCGGCTATTGGAATTGCAGGCGCTCATGGTGTTGTTTTATATGCACAAGAACTTGCGCAAAAGGGTTTGGGGCGTGACGAATTTATCAGTAAACTTTTAGATAAAGCTGATTATATGGCAAGTGCCCGTCCAACTGCCGTAAATTTGATGTGGGCTGTTGAAAAACAAAAAGATATTATTAAAGATTCTAAATCTGATATTCCGACTTTGATTGAGGAATTAAAGGAGAATGGTAAAAAATTAGAACTTGAAGATATTGAAATTAATAAAAAAATTGGTGATTACGGCGCAGAAGTTGTTCCAAAAGGTGCAACAATTTTAACTCACTGTAACGCAGGTGCTTTAGCAACTGTGGGTTATGGTACAGCTCTTGGTGTTGTTCGTTCTGCTTTTGCAAACGATCCTTCAGTTCAGGTTTTCGCAGATGAAACTCGTCCAAGACAACAAGGGGCAAGGATTACTACACTTGAACTTACAATGGACGGAATCCCTGTAACTTTGATTACTGATGGAATGTGCTCATATTTTATGAAAAAAGGTATGATTGATATGGTTTGTGTAGGTGCTGACAGAATTGCGGCAAACGGTGATGCGGCTAATAAAATCGGAACTTATACTGTTGCGATTGCTGCAAAATATCACAATATACCGTTTTATGTTGCAGCTCCTTTATCAACAATTGATACAAGTATTAAATCAGGTGACGAGATTGTTATAGAAGAACGTTCGCATGATGAAGTTACACATATTAACGGGAAACCTATTTGTGCAGAAGGTGTTAATATAATTAATCCTGGGTTTGATGTTACTCCGCACGAACTTATTGCCGGTATTATTACGGAAAAAGGAATCCTAAGACCTGATTATAATAAATCTATAGCTGAAGCTTTCAAATTATAAGGAATTAAGAAGTATGAAAAAGAAAATTTTGATGGGAATGTTGATATTAATTTGTTTACTTGGATTTAATATCTGTGCAATTGCAAATGATGAGAACACACAACCTATCCAATCTCGAAAGCAAAAACTTGATAATGTTGATTTTGGTCCTTATTTGGAAAATTTGCAAAATAGTATTAAGGCAAAATGGATTCCTGCAAAATCTAAAACTTCTAATAGCGTTGTTCTTCTATTTAGTTTAAATAAAAAAGGTAAAGTAATTTCTTCTAAAGTATTAGAATCATCAGGTTCTGAGCTAATCGACAAGGCTGCAATAAAGGCTCTTTATAAGGCTGCACCGTTTGGAAAGTTACCTTCAGAATTCAAGGGTGAAAAGATAGAAATTCAATTTACGTTTGATTATAATATTGTTTCAGATAAAGGGAAAATTTAAGAAAAGGGGATTAAGATGAAAAAAGTTGTATTATCAGTAATTATGTTATCAATGTTAACTTTGGGTGTTCCTGCTTTTGCAGAAGGAACTCATGGAACTGATGGTGAAGTTTCAGGAAAATCAGTTGGGGCTGCAGCTTTATCATTATTGGTTTGGCCTGGTATTGGACAAGCTGTTAACAAAAATACTAAAGAGAAAAATGTTACTCACGCTGTATTAGGTTTAACCGGAGTATTTAGATTTTGGTCTTGCTACGATGCTTTGGTTGATAGAAAAGGCGGAGTTTGGAAGAATAGAATTTAGTTAAAAGGTGGACTTTTTAAAGTCCGCCTTTTTTATATTTATATTAGAATCTAAAATCTCTTTCACCATTTTCAATTTTTGCGAGATTTTCTTCTACCAGAGTTCTAATTTTCGTATCGCCTAGTGTTTTAATCTCTTTTTCGATTAAGGATTGACCAACATTTTTGGTTGTTTCTGATGCATAATCTTGAAGATATTCCTTCAACGTCATTATTGCATTTGGGTGGCAGAAATTGTGAATTTGTTGTTCCTTACAAATTGCCATAAACCTATCCCCAACACGCCCTTCTCTATAGCAAGCGGTACAAAAACTTGGAACATAATCAAGTTCCATAAGCCATTTTATAACTTCATCAAGAGTTCTTCTATCAGAAATGTCAAATTGTGCAGTTTCTTCTTCCGCTTCGTTTTCAGGATGAGCATAGCCTCCAACACTGGTTTTTGAGCCTCCGCTAATTTGAGAAATTCCTAATTGTAGAACTTTTTCTCTGCAAGCTTTTGATTCACGTGTAGATATAATCATTCCTGTATAAGGGACTGAAATTCTTATACAGGCAACGATTTTGGCAAATATATCATCATCTATACCATTATCGAATTCATTCGGGTCAATATCATCCGCTTTTCTGATACGAGGAACAGAAATTGTATGAGGACCAACGCCGTAAACAGCCTCTAAGTGTTCTGCGTGCATCAATAGTGCTGAGAATTCGTAGCGGTAAGATTCTAAACCAAAAAGAACTCCAAGTCCTACATCATCAATACCGCCTTGCATTGCTCTGTCCATTGCTTCTGTATGATATTTGTAATTGTGTTTAGGTCCGGTCGGATGAAGTTTTTCATAGGATTCTTTATTATATGTTTCTTGAAATAAAATGTATGTTCCAATACCTGCTTCTTTTAGTTTTCTGTAATTTTCAACTGTAGTGGCTGCAATATTTACGTTTGCACGACGAATGGCGCCATTTTTGTGGTGAATTGAGTAAATTGTTTTTAATGATTCAAGTACATATTCAATTGGACTATTAACAGGATCTTCGCCGGTTTCTATTGCCAAACGCTTGTGTCCCATGTCTTGAAGAGCTATAACTTCTTCCCTAATCTCTTCTTGGGTCATTTTTTTACGTGGAATATGTTTATTTTTTGCGTGATAAGGGCAATATACACAACCGTTTACACAGTAATTCGATAGATATAACGGAGCGAATAAAACAATTCTGTTTCCGTAATAATCTTGTTTTATTTTCTTTGCAAGAGCAAATATTTCTTGATTTTTTTCTTCAATATCACAATCTAATAATACGGTGGCTTCTCTATGTGTTAAGCCTTTCCCCAGTTTTGCTTTTGCTAAAATTTTATCAATTAGTTCAATATTATTTTTGTTATTTTTTGCATATTCCAGCGATTCTAATACTTCATTATGACAAATAAATTCTTCAGCTTCTGTTGATTTCGGATTATACATATCTTTCTCCCTAAATGCTCTTTACTATATGATAAAACTTTAATCCAAAAAGTAAAGCGGTTCTAAAAATAGAACCGCTTTGTTGTGTTTATATTTTATATAGTGTTTAAATTATGCTTGGCTATTTGTAATAGCTTGTTTGTCTGCATGGTTTCTTGCATTTTTGTTAGCACATGCATCTGTAATTGCACCTAATGTTAAACCGCCAAGAGTACCTAGAACAGTATTAAGGATAAGTCCTTGTGTTAGTTTTACTTTATGTAAGCTGTTAGAGACAAGTCCTAAAGCTGGAAGAACTACAGCTCCAAGTGCGGTTCCTAATTTTTTACCTTTATTTGATTTGTAATAAAGTTCACCATTTCTTGTTGTTTCTATGTTATCATCTGATGCTAGAATATCTTTTTTATCTTGAGTTGCTAATTGTTCATCTAATGCTGCACGTTTTTTATTGATTGCAGAGTCAACCAAAGCTCCGCAACCTAATGCTGATAAAATGAAAATTGGAAGATATATCATATTATGTTTATTTAATGCTTTTATGCCTTTTGAAGCTTTATTTATAATTTCACTACCTAATTCTTCTGCTACTTCTTTATTTTGAGTCATAAATTTTAGACCAGTATTTGCAAGTCCACCCATAGCTAGTGTAGTAGCTGAACCTATTGCAGCATAAGCAGTTCCGGTTTTTAAGCCTGCGTGAGTGTTGTTAGGTTTTATTCCATTATTTTCTTCAGAATTTTGAGATTTGAAAGCAATTCTGCTTTGAGCAACATTATTTTGGATTGATAACATACATTTCTCCTATTTTATACATGTTTTGCATGTATATTAAATTACATAAAAATAATATTTGCGAGATTTGTAATGTGATATTTACAAATCTTTATCTGGTATTATTGCTTAATTTGTCTTTTAACCCAGTTTTCCAGAACTTTTAATGGAGAACGTGTAATCGCAAGTGCCCAAGGTGAAATATTTTTGGTTATAATTCCACCAGCTCCAATATTTGCTCCTTCTTCTATTGTTACGGGTGCTACAAGTACAGAGTTTGAACCTATTTTTACATTATCTTTTAATGTTGTTTTTGATTTTGTTTTTGTTAGTGGATTGTAATTTGCAGTAATTGTACCGGCACCTATGTTTACATTTTCTCCTAATTCGGCATCTCCAATATAAGATAGGTGTCCAACATTTGTATTTGATTTTATTGTCGCTTTTTTTACTTCAACAAAGTTTCCTACTTTTACGTTATCGAAAACTTCTACGTCACCTCGTAAGTGTGCACAAGGTCCGATTTTACAGTTTTTACCAATCTTATTTTTACCTTCAATATATGTTGCAGGATAAATTATAGTATCTTGTCCGATTTCAGTGTCTTCACTAATCCATGTTGAATCAGGATCAACAATTGTTACCCCATTTACCATATATTTTTCAAGATTTCTGCGATTCATCATTTTTGTTGCTTCAGCAAGGTTTGTTCTTGAATTGATTCCATATATTTCATCACTATCATCAAGAATATATGCATTTACGTTCAAGTTTTGGATTTTACCCCATGAAATTATGTCTGTTAAATAATACTCACCTTGTGCATTGTTACTTTTTAATTCGCCAAAAGCGGATTTAACTTTGCTCCAATTTAAACAATATATTCCGGCATTTACTTCTTTTACGGCTTTTTGTTCTGTATTTGCGTCTTTTTCTTCAACGATGCATTTTAAAGAATTATCCGTATCTCTGATTATTCGTCCGTAGTTTGTTGGATTTTCAAAAATTGTACTCATTACTGTTATGTCGGAACTATGAGTTTTATGGAATTCTACAAAGTTTTTTAGGGTTTCTTCTTTGATAAGCGGTGTATCTCCGCAAAGTATCAGAACTAAGCCGTCAAAATTTTCTAAATTTGGGCAAACCATAGAAACAGCGTGTCCGGTTCCCAATTGTGGAGTTTGTAAAACAGTTTTTGCATTTGAATAGTTTGTGTTTACAAATTTTTCAACATCTTCTGCGTGGTGTCCAACAATAACAAATTCTTCTGAAACAAAGTTTTTAACATTATCTAAAACATATCCTAGTAATGTTTTTCCCATTATTTGGTGCAAAACCTTTGGTGTGGTTTCGGATTTCATTCTTGTACCTTTGCCTGCTGCTAAAATAACTGCTTTTATATCCATTTTATTTCTCCTTTTTGTGAAACGGACAAGTTTTATATATATAAATATCGCAGAAATATAAATGGTATGCAACTTTTAAATTGAGCTGAATTTAATATTTTTCGGATATTTCAATTCATTTGAAAGGTCAATATTTTCACCTGTGCAGGATAATTTTTTTATGCAGAAATTTGATACAAAGATATTGTCTGATACGCAAGCAAGCATATAGTTATCTTCCAGAGTTTTGGAAAATAGTGATCTAATATGCGCATTAAGTTTTATCTCAGCTTCGTGTACAGTCCAAAATCGATAGAAATCTTTTTTTGTTGGGTTTGTAACCTTATGACCATAACGGTTCATTATAAGCTTATAATTTTTACTGTCTTTCATATATTCAACATCTGCTCCGATGTTGCTGTTGTTAAATACAACAAGTACAACATCTTTAGAATGCGAAATGCTAAAGTATATTTCGTTTGAAACGAAATGAGGTTTTTTATTGCGAAGTTCTATTTCCAAATTATGGACATCGTAAGCGTGTTTTGCTATGAATTTGGTAAGAAAAATTCCGCATAGATGTTCTAATTCTTTTTCTTCACATTTGAATTCTCGCCCATCAGAGAATGTTTTTAGGCTTTCATAGGTTATATGTGGAATAAATTCGCTTTTTTTTAAATAAAAAATATCCATAATTTAACTTATAAAATTACTGTATCGACAAGAGGTTTTGCAATATTCAAAGCATCATTTAATACGTTCGGATTTGTCCAGAAGTCCGGTCTTTGAATATATCGTCTGACGATTTTTCTTGCGTAAGAACCTACTGCAACTCCGTGATATATAATATCACACATTTTTGCTAATTCGGTTGTTTTGCTGTTGGTTCCACCTGATAGCATAAGATATACAGGTAAATTAGCGTTTTGTACAATTTCTGCTGTCGCAATGGCTTGAAGAGTTGATTTGTAGTTATCGTCTCCGCCGCTCATTGGGAAACCGTCTGCTTGAATTATTGTTGTATAAGGTTTTCTGGATGCTATCATTTTTGATATTCTATCTACAAGACCTTCGTCACTTAGTTTTCCTCTGCTTGTACATATGCTGAGAAGTCCTTCATAGTTATCGTTTATATATTTCCATTTTGAGAATATTTCTTCTTCATCCAGTCCCATTGCGTGAAATTCTATACAATCAATTCCTTTTTCAACAATTGATGGCAAAATATCATCGAGATTTTTTTCTTCTGAAATATAAGAAATTGCTGCTCTTGAACATATTTTCCAACATCTTCCGCAACCGATACATTTTGATTTTTTAACTTTAGCATAATGAATTGCACCCTCAGGGCAAATAGCTTCACAAGATCCGCAATTTACGCATCTATTGTAATCGATAACAGCTTTATTTACATGGGGATCATTTTTTATTCCTACGCTTACACAAAGATAGGCATCATGAACCTTTGCTAAATTCAATGCTTCTTTTGCCGCGGTAATAACTTCTTCATTTGCAGATAAATCAAAGAGTCTGCATCCTGCAATTGCATATATATAGACAAGGCGTTTTATTTCTTCAATATCTTCATTTCCGGCTCCACATACGAGCTTAAAACAGTGTTTTGTTTCTAATAAATCTTTCAGCATTATCTCACCATATAGTTATAAATGATTTCTGAAGCTTTGACGATAAATTCTTTGCCTTCATAAGCATTGTGCGGACGTTTTGCAAGAATTACGACAATATATTTTTTACCGGTTGGAGTAATTACAATACCTGCATCTCCTAACATTGTTCCTATATCACCAGTTTTATGTAAGAATACAGAGCCTGCTCCTAAACCTGCTTGGATTAGACGGTTGTTATGAACATGTCCCATGTAATTTAGCATTTTTGCTCTTGATGATGGTGTTAAAAACTTGTCATTTTCATCTATATTATAGAGCATTCTAGCCATTTCTTTAGCTGTGGTATGATTATTTCCTTTATAGTCAGGAAGCCATGTTTGAACTTCTGTATTTTTTAGGCCCCAATGTCTTAGATTCTGGTTTACGTCTGTCATTGAACCAACTTTGGTCATTAACATATTTGTTGCAGAATTGTCTGATTCAGTAATCATAATCTCTGCAAGTTTATCTATTGTATATTCTGAATTTTCTGCTCTGAATTGTAAGCTTCCTGAACCTTCTGTTCTAAAATATTCGGTTAGTGGTATTTTATCATCTAATGATATTTGTCCAGCTTCAATTGATTTGAATACGTCAATTAGTACTGGGATTTTTATTATACTTGCAGTCGAATATATTTCTGAACCATTGATATCAACGTAATTTCCTGTTTCATAATCCCATACATAAATAGATGGTTTTACTGTTGGATATATTTCAGCAAGATCTATTAAATCGCTTTTTAACAATGGCATACTAACATTTTCATTAAGTTCTTCCATTAGTGCATTTTTATCATCTGCATAACGGAAGTCTCTTTTTCCAAAAGACCAAGCATTTGATAAGTATTTATGTGTTGGAAATGCCAAATTTTCTAAATCTGTTGTAATGTTTTGGTATGGGGTTGGTTGGAATATTGCTTTTGTTACATTATTGAACGTAAATGGCATCGCAATAAATAGTACAAATAATAAAATCGTTAAAACAATTATAGATTGAACAGGGTTTCTTTTTTTGCGAGAACGTTTTGGGGCTCTTCTTATTGCTTCATAGTGAAAATGATTTTCAGCATGAATAACAGAATGATTATCATTATTCGAGTATGAATATTTATGGTTACTCCTGTTATATTCTCTGGCTAATTTCGGCATTAAAAACGATTCCTCCCCATATTATTTACTATAATATATGACTTTTTTCTCTCTGGCAAATTTATTACAAAATTTTTAAAGTGTGAATATCTAGTATTTAAAGGGGTTTTACAAATCTTGTTAAGATATGTAACAAAAGAAATCTTTTTTGAAATCAGATGATTTGAAAAAACTTTATATAAGAGAGAGAACTTTAAAATAAGGAGACGAGATATGGCATTTTTAGCATTAGCAAGTCAAAAGAGTTTATTGACATTGCAAAAAAACTTTTTACAATTTCAATTAGTTTCTATTCAAAATCAAATCCAGTATGGTACATCGGTCATGGCTGCTATACAGAAAGAATATGATTCAGATTCACAAGAAGATTACACTGATAACGCGGATTATATTTATTACGAGCAATTGGATGAGCAGTTGAATTCTGAAAAAGATTCATTAGATTCACAATTAACCGTAATCGAAAATGAAATTTCTTCATTAAAAACATTAGTAAACAACAACATCAAGTCAAGTTGTACATTAAATCTTGTAGGAAGCTAATAAGATTTAGTTATAGAGATTGTTGTTTTTCAAAAAGTTCAACGGTGTTGAGCATCAATGACGCAATTGTCATTGGGCCGACGCCGCCCGGAACAGGTGATATATATGATGCAACTTTTGATGCACTTTCAAAATCTACGTCTCCACGGGTTTTACCGTTTTCATCTTTGAAAATGCCTACATCAACTATCACACAATCAGATTTTAACATTTCCCCTTCTATAATATTTTTCCCTACTGCTGAAATTAAGATATCAGCAGTTTTTGTTATTTCTGAAAGATTTTCTGTTTTACTATGACAAACTGTAACTGTGGCATTTTTATTTAAAATCATTTGCGATAATGGGCGCCCTACAATATTTGAACGTCCAACTATGACAACATGTTTTCCTTCCAATTCAATATTATATTCCTTTAATAAAAGTAAAATTCCTTTTGGTGTACAAGGATAAACAGTTGGAGTTTCTCCGGAAAACAGTTTTCCAAAATTATATGGTGTAAATCCATCAACATCTTTTTCCGGCAGGATTTTGTTCATTACGTTTTCTTTTGAAATATGTTTAGGTAATGGTAATTGAACTAATATTGCCGTAACGGATTTATCATTGTTTAATTCTTCTATTTTATTTAATAACTCTTTTTCTGTTGTTTCAGTCGGGTAGTTTAATACAACTGAATCAATACCGAGTTTTTCTGCTGTTTTCTTTTTATTGTTTACATAAATTTTACTTGCGGGATTATCTCCAACAAGTATCACAACTAATTTTGGTTTGATTGTATATTTATCAACTTGAGTTTTTAATCTTTCAAGTAGTTTATCTCTTAATTTTTTGCCGTCTAATATTTCTGCCATGTTTCACCTATTGTTTGAATTGTGGTAGGTTTAATCGGAAATAGAATTCCTTTATTGCATTTTGAACTGTTTGTGAATCCTTGAATATGGAATTACTTTTTAAATTATTATCAAAAGGTATTACTCCAAGAATCTCTAAATCATATTTTTTCAATAATTCGTATACTGAAGCCAAATTATCATTATCAACTTTGTTTATAACTACCCCTAACTGGCTTCCTGCTGCATATTTTGCACTGAATTCCTCTATACGCTTAGCCAGATGAGCAGATTCTTCTGATGGTTTTCCGACTATTATTGTAGAATCAACTTCGATATCTATAAGCTGATTTAGGTATTTTAAATCAAATTCGCAATCAAAAATTACTATGTCATATCGATTAATAAGTTTACAAACAGCATCATTTATTTGTTTTGTTATAGGGCATCTGCAATCTTTTGAACCTACAAACCAAGAAACAATGATATCTGTATTTTCATCAATTGATACTAAAATATCTTCCATTGCCCATTCGATAAATTCTTGTTTGGTCATATCTTCGGGGATACCGGTTTTATATTCGTGTTTACCGCTTCTTATTCCATAAATTGTATTTCTGATATCCAGTCCGAAGCTGTGTCCTAATTCTCCTGTTAAATCGTTATCAAATAATAGAATTGATTTTTCAGGAAACATTTCTCTTATAATTTGCCAGAAAGCTTTAGCAATAGTTGTTTTTCCGCTTCCACTTTTTCCTGTGATTGCTAGTTTTACAGTCAAATTTTATATCCTCGCTTTTAATTCTTTTGATAATTCTGAAACTAAATCCATTGCGTGTTCTGCTAGTTTTTCGGATAAAGACCCTGCTCCGCAGGATGATGTTATTAGTGAATTATCTAAAATAAGTTTCTCATCAATACCTTTTTTAGTCAAATAATTAACTGAGTTATTAAATTTTTCTACCAAATTAGTCAAGGTAGTTTTTTCAAGTGATTTGCTATCAAGTGTTGGAACTAATCCCCAAGCAATCATTCCTCTGTTTTTTAGAAAAGTTTCTATTTCTGAGCTGTAAATACTCAAATTCTCTGAATATGAATACGCATCAAGATTAATTATATTTACACCTGCTTTTATTGGGATTCTCCAATCACATTTCCCGCAGCAGTGAATAGCACAAATTCCACCATTTTCTTTTATGATATTAGAAATTTCTCTGAACATTTCAATGACTTCGTTTTCTGAAACTGTTAAATATGCGGATGTTCCAAGTTGAGATACTGAAGGTTCATCCATAAAAATGATTGGAGTAGTTTGCGGATTTGCTGATTTAATGTGTTTGATCTGCCACAAAGCTTTCAGGCTGAGAAGTTTTACTATAATATCTCGTAAAGTTTCATCATAAATAGCGCATTTACTATTTTTGTCAGTTAATGTTGTTGCTAAAGTGAACGGACCAATAATTTGTCCTTTTGCGTATTTAGGTTTTGTTTCGTTGATTATTTTTTCAAATTCACTGAAAGATGATGAAAAATCTTTGCTTATGCCGTAATTCTCAAGTTTTTCAGAGTCGATATCTGCAATTATTTCTTCATAATCCGTGAAAAAGGTTTCCAAAGATTCAAAAAATAAATCACTTTCCATATCAAAGGTGAAATTTTCTGCCTCTGAAGGCAAAAACGAAGGCAATCCTTCCAAAAATTGGATAATCATGTCTTCGTTTTTGTTAATATTTGCCAGTTGTGGAAAAAACGGGATTTCGTTGAAATCTTTTTTTACCAACAACATTGCTTTTTGAATGTCTGTATGAGGTAGAGAACCAATTGCTAATGCTTTGAATTTAAGATCTGCTTGATTCATCCACGCTCCTTGATTCAATAACTATTATTCAGCTGATTCTTCTGTTTCTTCTTCGATAGCTTCTTTAACAACTTCTGAAGCTGAAACTGCGATAGCTAATTCACATTTAACTTTTGAAGTTAATTTGATTAACATAGTGTAGTTACCAACTTTGTTGATTGGAGCATTCAAAGAAACAGTTTTTCTATCAACTTCGATACCTGTTTGAGCAGCTAATTCTTCAGTCAATTTTTTAGTAGTAATTGTACCGAATAATTTTCCTGATTCACCAGCTTTTGCTGATAGTTGTAAAGTTGCAAATTTTTCAATAGCTGCAGCTTTTTCTAAAGCTTCTTGGTGTAATTTTTCTTGTTTAGCTTTGATTCTTGCAATGTTTTTTTCTCTGTTTTGTAAAGCACCTTCAGTTGCGATTTCAGCTACTGCTTGAGGTAGTAAGAAGTTTCTTGCATAACCGTCTTTAACGTTGATGATATCGCCTGCTTCACCTAAGTTTTGTACATCTTTTTTTAATATAACTTGCATAATAAAATTCTCCTTTTATATTTATATTTCTGCATGTAGCCCTAATTTACAACAAACATGATAATTTGTCGATACTTTTTGTAATTTTGTAACGTTTCTGGAAATATATATTTGCTTAGGGTTAACCTAATAAAATAAGACTAAGCCAAATAAATAGGATTCCTGACATAATTCCTACGATTGAAAGGTGCCAATTACCATATTCTTTTGCTAATGGAAGCAGTGTGTCGAATGATATGTATGTCATAATTCCGCCAACAGCTGCCATCAAGAAACCTACAAGTATTTGTGGAACAAACAATCCAAATATTAGCATTCCGACAAGTGCTCCAATAGGTTCAGTTATTCCTGATAGCGCAGCATATAGCATTGCGTAGCGTTTTTTGCCTGTTACGTGGTATATCGGTAATGCAACTGCAATACCTTCAGGAATATTATGAATTGCAATTGCAAGTGCTACTGAAAATCCTAGTGTTACATTTTGAGTTGTTGTTAAAAATGTTGCCATACCTTCTGGAAAATTATGTACACAAATTGCAACTGCAGTAAGCATTCCTGCTCTTTTTAATTTGTAGTGATTATGTTTTTCTAATTCTTCCGGAGGCATATCAGGATGTAAAAGCTCTTCTGTATCGACGTGATCCGGCAGGAAATAGTCAATCAGAATTGAAACCAATATGCCAACAATAAAACCTCCAAATACTAACCATTGATATGAGTTTGGAAAGTTTTGTTTGAGTAAATTTTCGGCTCCGGGGATAATGTCTACCATTGATACGAAAATCATTACGCCAGCTGAAAATCCAAGCCCGATAGATAGGGCTTTTAAATTATCTTTTTGGGTAATAAATGCAATAGCACCGCCAATAGCTGTTGTTAGTCCTGCTAACATTGTGAAGCTGAATGCTAAGCCGATATTGTTTGGTAGATTCATTCTTT
This sequence comes from bacterium, assembly GCA_014803505.1. Classification (GTDB taxonomy): domain Bacteria; phylum Cyanobacteriota; class Vampirovibrionia; order Gastranaerophilales; family Gastranaerophilaceae; genus Zag111. The sequence goes on from JAAVBM010000076.1 coordinate 24,306, forward strand.
ACGTCCTTTGCCTAAAATATATTATCACAAAGAAACTTTTTTAGATAAAATCCGTCTTAAATGTTAAGAAGAGTATGAAAGAGGATGTATGGATGGAATTGTTTAGTAATTTGATTTATGAATTCAAAAAAGGGATGAGGGATTTGTCGCTTTATACTTGCAATAAGGTTGATTTGCATAAATTTGTGCAGCATTTGGATAAAACTGGAACAAAATATGTATTGAGAGATATTGGTAAAGATAAAGTGAATATTTTCTTTGGAGATGTGAATTGTTTGAATATTTTGAATAAATTTTCCAGCAGTGATTTAAATGAGCTTACTCCTTATGAGGACTTTATTCTTGGGATAATGCTTGGTTATTCACGTGCTGAGCAATATGGCAGAATTCTCAGTCGTATTTAGTTGTGTAACTTTTTGTAAATAAGATATAATTTCTCGCATAATTTCAATTTATCATGGTGAGTTGTTTGTTAAAAATAAATTCACCATGCTTTTTGTTTGTAGTCTGTGTTTCGGATGATTATGTGATTATATATGTTAAGTTTTGTTAACTTTTTAGGTTGTGTTTGCTAATGGCTGAAATCATGTCACTGACATGATTTCAGCCATGTGGGTAATTAGCGGAGTTATAATATAATAAATATTTTGGACATCGTGAAAAGATAGAGTACAATTAAGTTATGCTCATGTATTGAGTAGTTTTTCTTGTAGAGGTGAATGATGTACGAAACAATTAGTCAAAATCTTTTGCAGATACAAGAAGAAATCGCACCTTGTAAACCCAGAATAATTGCAGTTACAAAGTATTTTGATGAAGAAGCGATGATTGCGGCTTATAGAGCAGGGCTTCGCAACTTCGGAGAATCAAGAGTAATTGAGGCTTCAGCTAAGATTCAAAATCTGCCGTCTGAGATTCGAGAAAATTCAGAGTTTCATTTTATTGGGCATTTGCAGTCGAATAAGGTGAAACATGCTGTGAAAGTTTTCGATTATATACATTCAGTTGATTCGTTTAAGCTTGCACAAAGTATTTCTCAATATGCATTGGAAATTGAAAAGGTTCAAAAAGTCCTTATTCAGATAAATAATGCGAATGAAGAACAGAAATTTGGATTTTCTAAAGATGACGTATTTGAATATTTTGCTCAAATAAAGGAATTAAAAGGTATCGAAATAGTTGGGGTTATGAATATGGCTCCTCTAGGTATAGCTGACGAAGAAATAAGAAAGTTATTCTCTGAAATTACTCAAATAAGGGACAGTTTGGAAGTAAAATTTAACTGCAAGTTAGAAGAAATTTCGATGGGTATGAGTCAGGATTATTATATCGCAGCTCAGTTAGGGGCAACAATGCTTAGGATAGGTAGAAAATTATTTAAATAATAAACGGAGGAAAAATCGGTGGCAGCAATAGCAGACAGTTTCAGAAAAGTAGTAGATTTTGTAATGGATGGATTTCGTGGCGATAATCCTTTTGATGATATAAATGATGAAGATTATGAAAATGATGAATATGAATATGTAGAAGAAGGTAGTGCTTTAAGAGCTATTGCTCCTGAATATGCTCCTGCTCCTATGATGGAAAAACACCAAGAAGCAAAAGTGTTAAACCATCCTAGCATCAATAGAGGCGGTAATGAAGTTGTTGTTGTTGAACCTCGTTCTTTTGATGATGCTGCTGTTATCGTTCAACATTTAAAAGATAGAAAAATTGTTATGCTTAATTTACATTTGTTAGATAAAGAACAATCTCAAAGAACTATCGATTTCGTTTGTGGTGCTTCTCAAGCTCTTAACGGTAATCCTAAAAAAGTTGGAGATTTGGTATTCGTATTTGCTCCTAGCAATGTGACTTTATCTGCAGATTCTTCAGCACAACCTAGCAAGTTTAATGATTCATTGTGGAGAACATCTCTACAGTAATTATTTTTGGTATGAGAAGAGAGATAGTTTAAATATAGGCAGCCGTAAACCGACTGCCTTTTTTTTTATTATTATTTGTTATATGTTTTTTAATCTTCATCAGGACCAATAGGAATTGTTATAATGTAATAATTGCCTTCAGTTTCTTTTGTAAGATTTTTTAGTTTAACATTTTCGCCAAACATATAGTTTTGTTGAAATTCTGAGATTTGTTCATTATTTTTTGATTTTCTGATTGAACGACCGTTAATTGTTAAAATATTACCGTTTGCGCTCACTTGAACATTGTTTTCGTTGTTGTCAAAAGCTCTTAAATCAATAATAACTTTGTATGCATTTTTTGTTTGCTCAAGGTGAATAACATTAGCTGCTTTTCTGGCAAAGTTTCTGTCTTCTTTCCATAAGTTGTCCATTGCTCGAATATCTTTTTCTATCATTCGATCCATTTTACGTGGAAGTGGGCGCATCATATGTGACATAAGTGATTTCATATGCCAATCTGTTACTACATATGATGCACAATATGCTCCTAAAAAGATTAATAATCCGCATAATAATGATTTCCAAAACGGATGTTTGGTTACTGGACATTCGTGTCTTTCAATTCTTGTTGTTTCTTCTCTGTTTTGATTTTCATCCATAGTTGTTGTATCTCCTTTCAACATAATATTATTTATTTAACTTTTTTTTACAATGTCGATACGGGGATGGTAAATTGGGTATAATTCAGCTTGATAAATAATAAGCTGTATGATATAATGTGGAACAAGAAAGGTTAGGTTTATGGCTAAAGTTTTGGTTACTATGCCTGATGATTTCCTCAACAAAGTTGATGGATTGGCAGATTTAGAGAGTTGTTCACGTAGTGAGTTGATTAGAGAAGCTTTAAAAAGTTACATGCGCAGAGTATCTAAACAGCAATTGAAAGATGCATCTCGTAATGCTGAAATTTTAGAAGAGATTCTTAATTAACTTTATTATTTATTGAATTCTTTTATGAAAATATCGGTCCATTTGATTAGATTCGGTATTTCGTACGGTTTCGGCAAATAAAGGTCTGCGCCGGTATTAAGAATCAATTCTTTATCGTGAATAATTGAAGTGACAATAATTTTTGAACTCTTGAAATTATTGTTTTGTTTTAGTGTATAACATAGATTGAGTCCGTTTTTCTTTTCCAAATCTCCGGCATCAACTATTATGATAGCTGGTGTATTTTGGTTTTCCGGAATCTTAAAATCCTTGACGATTTCAGCTTCGTATCCTTGTAAATTCAAAATTGTATGAAGCAGTGTGCTTAAAGCTTCATCTGTTTCAAAAATAAGTATTTTATTATTGTAGAGCTTTTCTTCTATTGCGTTTTCGCCTGATATTTTTGGTCGTTCGATTAAGAAGTTTGATTTATTAGGTATATCAGCCATATCATGGATATGAATAAGAGTATTTAAAAGTTGTGCTGTGTCTTTGTATGTGCAGAATTCATTAGAAACAACACTTATTGTGGAATGTACAAAGTTCGCACGCCTTCCTGCAAATTCGTCTCCTTGTAAAATCATGTATCCTCTATCAAGATCGTGTTCGGCATAGAATTTATGTGTCACAGAGTCGAATACGAAAGTTAAAAAACTTGCTAAGCGTTCTGATTTTAACGGATTTGTAATTATCAGGAATATATTTTCTTCAAGTTGCCCCACGTAATCATTTTCATCTAATGATGCCTGAATTATTGCACTATAGGTTTGTAATAGTTTATCTGAAGCAAGTTCAGTGTATGCCTGTTTATAACTGTCAAAGTTTTCTATACTGATATACAACATGGCCCAATTTTTATCTTCTGATAGTGTTCGTTTTATGGCTCTCATTGTATAATTTTTATTCGGTAGGAATTGTTTTGCATCAAGATTAGATTCATATTCGCGTCTAAGATGTGCTTTCATTCGAACTTTAAATTCTTCAGCATTAACGGGTTCGGACAAAAAATCATCTGCGCCGCTATTCAGTACTTGTATTCTATCATTAAAGTCTGCAGATTTTGACATTGCAACAATTATCGGGCGCATATTGTATGTTAGTGCGCGAACTTGTTTGCAGAAATCTGAAAGGTCATTATCAAAACTGTCCGAAATTATTATTAAATCAGGCTCTTTATCTTGAATGATTTTTAATGCTGTAATAAGATCTTTTGAAATAATTACGTTATTAGTGTTTGTTTCAAGTAATTTTTTATATTTTGTCGACATTTCTAAGCGTTTGTCAATGATTAGTGTTACTGACTGCATTTTAACCTCGCTTGTTCTTCTATATTTTTTATCGGCATAAATATCGTAAATGTTATTGTACTCAAATTATTACCATCGTTTAGTGGTGAAGATGAAACTGTTATCTTTCCATCCATTTTTTCAACAAGATTTTTTGTTATAAATAATCCGAGTCCGCTACCTTGAACTTTTCTTGTTAATGGATTATCCAGTCTTGCAAATTTTGTGAAAATCTTTTCATAATCTTCTGTTTTTATCTCAGGTCCGATATTTTTTACAGAAATTACTACATTTTCATTTTGCACGTAAGAATCAATCATTGTTGTTGAATTCTCCGGTGAATACTTTGCACTGTTTTCAATTAAGTTTGTCAGAATTTGTTGAAATTTATCTTTATCCACAAATATATTTGGAATATTGTTTTTTATGTTTAATTCAAATTTTTGTGTCGGATATTGATTTTTAACAATGGTAACAGTTTGTTTTATCGGATTTTTTATATTAGTTTCATTAAAAATAAAATGATTGTTTTGATTTTGAAGTTTTGTCACAGCAAGCATATTTTCAATCATATTTATCAATCTGTTTGACTGCTCTTCAATGATTTTTATGAATTTCTTTTTACTTTCATCATCCAGTTTATCCCACGATGAAAGCATTGTTTGAGAAAAGCCTCGAATTGAAGTTAATGGTGTTCTTAATTCGTGACTAACTGTTGAAATAAAATCTTCGTAATTTTGTTCAATATCTTTCATAGGTTTATTATATCAGACATTATACGCTTTAGTTATTAAATTAATATTATTTTAAGAGTTGTTTTCAATTATAAGAAGGATTGATTTTTAGAAGAACAATATTAAAATTATGATATGAAAAAATTCATCACAGGTATATTTTTAATTTTATTTGCAATGGTTTCTCTTTGTGTAAGTGTGAATGCGCAGGAACAAAAATCTGTTTCTTACCCGGAAGACGTGAATGCTGAAGAAATTGCAGATGATGAATATAATGGAGATATAGATATAGAACAAATGTATCGTGATATGCCTGTTCCTGAATTTAAATATGTACATAATATTGATCCTGGGGAATATCAAGATACAATGCATTCTACCTGGTCACCATATCCCCTGTTTCGTTTAACTGCACCACTGTTTTTCAAGTCAGTTGCAATCGAACCCGGATATTATCTTTTAACCCCTAGAGAGCATGAAGGTGCTTGGTATATGTTATTTAAAGAAGCAGGGAAAGTTAAATATATTGTTCCTTGTTATAAAAAAGAAATGGTTCCGTTAGATTTTTATAAAAATAATTTGCCGCAAATAAAATTGACTAAAACTCAACAAATAAGGGAGAAAGCATTGAAATTTGTAGGTCAGCATTTTAAAAGTTCAAAGCGAGATCCTATTCCTGATACATTTTTGGAAGCAAATGACTTGGATAATAATTTTATATCTATTATTGTGTATTGGGGAAATTACAGATATTATCTTGTATTGCGATCAATCCAGTTGTAGAATTGTATTATTTGTTTGATATAATAAAATGGCTATTATAAATTGTTAGGAGGAAAAATGAAATCAATAATAAAAGTTTTAATGGCAGTATTCATGATATTTGTAGGTTTGGGCTCATATGCAAATTTTTTAAACCCAAATCTTGATATTCATGAAGTTCGTTCAAGCCATATTTTGGTAAAGACAAGACCTGAAGCAATAAAAATCAAAAAAGAAATTCAGAGTGGTAATATATCATTTGAAGATGCTGCAAGAATGTATTCACTTTGTCCATCAGGTCAAAATGGTGGAGATTTAGGATTTTTTAATCGTAAACAAATGGTTCAACAATTTTCAGATGTAGCGTTTGATTTAAAACCCGGTCAAATATCAGATCCGGTAGGTACAAAATTTGGTTGGCATTTGATAAAGACGGTAGATAGACGTTAGTATATTATTATAGATTTAATTAAAAAGGCGAAAAGTTTTGTTTACTTTTCGCTTTATTAATTGTAAAAGAAAAAATACTTGAAAAATTTTTATCTTCATGTAAGAATAGACTTATACGGGAAACCGAGGAAAATTAATAAGAAATGAGGCAAGGTAGCTCAGCTGGTGAGAGCGCACGGCTCATACCCGTGAGGTCGAGAGTTCGAATCTCTCCCTTGCTAAATTAGAAAAGAGTTCCGATACTTGGGACTCTTTTTTAATGCTGTTCTAATGTAAACTAACATTGGGTTTGATATAAAACTTACTTTAAGATGAGATTTTATTATAATTTGTAATATTCTCTGGCGGATTCATAATTATAATCGTTTGGTAGCATATAATAATAAATTATATATTCTAAATTTTTATCAACACCTATACTTGTGAAGTATGGGAAATATTTTTTATAATAATCCTCATTCTCTTTATCTTTAATCACATACCAAGTAAAACCTTCAACAGATATTTTTGCGTGCTCGCTTGGAATAAAATAAATATCTTGTTTTGCACCTATTGGAGTATCGGCATTAAGAAATTCCTGAGTATTAAGTTCTTTTTGAATATAGTCTTTGTTTATTTTAAATTTAAGTAAAATTCGTTCACCTTCTAATGGAGTTGAATAAGAATAAAATTGAACTTCACTGGCTTCAGCTGGAATTTTTTTAGGCAAAAACTTAATTTTTTCTTGGCGCATAAGCTGAGAAATTGTTTTTTCATACTTAGCAGGATTTCTGGTTACCTCAATCGGAGCTATAAAGGCTTGAAATAAAAGGTAAAGGAATAAAAGCAAACTCAAAACTACAACCAATATTAGTATAAAAATTGATGCTAAAATTATTTTAACCTTTTTAGAAATATTGATTTTCATAGATATTATATTAACACAAATTTTATAATTACGTTTATTTAAACACACATTTCTCGAATGGTGTGTGTCATTCTGTCTCAGGAATTACACATTTCCGGAATGTTTAATTGTTTCGTAGTCAGAGAATTTATATTGTTGTTTTAACGTTCTTACTCTGGTTTCTTCAGCAATAACATCACCGTGGAAACGGTTTTTAATCATATCAAACGCTTTATCCATATCGGCATCATTTTTAATTCCTGCCATATTTATTTCGCTATATATTGTTTGACTATTGAACTCACCATAAGACATTTGTAAGTCATATTTTTCCATTAAGTCAATAAGTCTGGCAGCAGAATTAGGATCTCTGAAGGTTCCTTTAGCTCCGACTTCAGGATATTTTTCAGCGAAATATTCTAATTTTTCTTGATTAAGTTTTTGGGCTTCTCTTTGAGCTTTAAGTTCAGCTTCTTTTTGTGCGCGTAATTGTGCTTCTTGTTGAGCTTTTAATTGAGCTTATTGTTTTGTTTGAAGTTCAGTATCTGACAGTAAATTTCTTTTATCTTTAAATCTGTCTAGTTTTCGAGAAATATTGCCTCCATTTTCAATATCTTCAAGGACTTTAGCTTCCGGAGTTTTTAATGCTTTTTGAACTCCTTGCCAATCAGAACTTAGAATATTATGGCTAAAGCAACGTTCGAAATCTCTTTCTAATTCTTTCGTACGTATGCCTGTTTGTGCAGATATATCATTTAATATAGCATCAAACATTTCTTTGGATGGAGTTTCTCCATTTTTTATTTTTGTAGTGATTTCATTTAATATGTTTGTAGTTGCTTCCGGATGATTTGTATATTGTGGAAGATATTTTGATTCCATATCGTTAAGAACTGAAACTTTAGCAGGAGCTGCCGATTGGGCTGGTGTTGGTATTGGCATCGCTTCATTAAATAAGATACCATAATCGTCATTCATTGCAGAATCATAAGCATAATCAAGTTCGTTATTCATTTCAGAGGTATTATAATCGTATTCTACATTATATGAATCTGCATAATTATCAGCAATAAGGTCCTCATCAGCTTTTATAATATGGATGTCTTCAGCAATAAGGTCCTCATCAGTTTTTATAATATGAATGTCTTCAGTTATAAGGTCATTATCTATATAGATGCCTTCTTGTTTTGCGAAATAATTTCCTGTATCACTTGCCAGTTTCATAAAATGCTCAGTGTTGGTTGGTTCTTTAATTATGTTAGCAATATCTTGAGCAAATGTTTCGGCATCACTATATGATATTCCGGTTATTTTTTCATAACCTTTATCTCCAAAATACGACAAGATTTTATCTGTTGCTGCCTCATAGTCACCTTTATATATATCCTTAATAATATCTGCAATTTCTTTAACATTATCAGGATCTTTTAGTTCTTCGCTAAGTGTGTCAAGTATTTTATCACGAACATTATTAAGTTTTTCGTTTCTAGAAGTAGGTGAAGATGCGTTTGTATTACCTGAAGCTTTAGAGCTCGTAACTCTTTTGCCTATAGAAGTGCCATTAGTTGAATTATCTAAGGTATTATTTCCTTGAACAACACCTTGTGTTCTGGCAACTCCCATATTTGGCTTTGAAAGCGCAGTTTTATTATACTGATCAGCAAAATATTTTTTGAAAGTCTTAGGTTGTAAATGCATTGCTGCAATATCAAGTTCCCCATGTGGCATTGTTGGCATACCTGCTTTGGTTAGCAATGTATTTAACTCATTCATAAATAATGAATTGTTAATTTGTCCGTATGGTCTTGCGTTTGCTGCATATTGATAGTGTTCAGCAAGTTTTTCTATGATTTGCTGTTTTGATGCTCCGCTTTCTATAAGTTTCAATGCTTCTTTAGAAGTACGATGCATTTCTTTATAATAATATTTTTCCAAACCTTCGCCGGCCGGATAGTAGTGGTAACCTCCTGCTCCATCTTTAGGAAGATATTTATCAGGTATTCCGTCAAGTTTTACAGCTGAATCTGTATCAACTCGGTATGGATCTCCGTATTGTTTTGCAATACCTTCAACAGTTCTGGCTTGTTCGACTCTTTGATTTCTTAGACCTCCTTTATCATTACGTATCACCCCTGCGTTCACGTCAAGGCTTCCTTGACCGGCCTTACTGTACCATTCATGAGAGCCGTCTTTTCCTCTATATGCAATCTCATGCATAGAGTTTATTGTTTCAATATAGCTGTTTAGGTCTCGAGTATAATTCCCTGATTCAATAGCTTGAGTAAGATGAGAACGAGCTTCTCTGGAAGTTCTGATATAGTTAGCATCAATAGGTCTTCCATTATTACCTGCAACGCGAACCAGTTCATTTTCATCTAATTCAGGAAGTTTTGAGCCGATTCTTGTACCATTGGTTGAATTATCAATAACGATAAATTTGTTACCTTGTTTTTGGATAGTTAAATGTTGTCCGGAAACATATTTATTATTAATGGGGATGTCATTATCGGCATTTCTACCAACAGAAATACTTTGACCATTTTGCAAGTTATTTAATAGTGCTTGTATTTGAGGTGAAGATAAATCAAGTTCAATACCATTAGGTAAATTAAGTACTGTATTTGCATCTACAGTAACTCCTTCGCCTTTAGGAAGTCTTGTTCCTTCAGGCATATTTGTACCATCATGTAATATTCTGCCAGGATTTTGTGGTGTTCTTGGATTTTGAGGAGTTTGAACACTTTGACCTAATCCAGGTCTGCTATTCGTGTTACTTGGGTCAAAGTTAAGCCATGGGTCATCTGCGGCAGTCATATCGTCAGCAAGATAGCTTCCTTCTCCATGTCTGTTAACTCTGCCTTCATTGGAATCGTATAAATTTTGGTAACGTCTATAATCAGCTTCATTTGAAAGGTCTAAAATTTCATTTTGTGCTTGTTTTGTATTAAATTCATATCTGTAGAATAGACGACCTGTTCCGCCCATTTGTCTGTCACCAACGATACTTGAGGCATCAATATCTAGATTGTTGCGTCTAATGATGTAGTCAAGGTCTCTTGCAACTTGTTCCATGTGTGCATTATCTCTAGGATAAATAGTAAAGGCTTTACCCTGTTGAATATCACCATTTAAGTGACTAACATCATGCATTGAGTTCAGTGTTTTCCATTCAATACCATGTTCATTTAAGTATGGTATTAATGTTTGAGACATTTTTTGCCAATCAGCTTCATCTACTGAGAACATATGCATTTTCCATGCTCCGTGATGTTTGTCAGCTGGGTCATTACCTTGCCAATATCCATACGAATGGTTGCCTTTGAATAATTCAGGATTATCTTGTATGAATTGTATGTGGGATTCATCTACATCAAATGTTCTTGCGAATTCTCTATTTTCTTTGCTTATTTGTAAAGAGCTATTTTGTGGTGTTACATATTTGTCAAGATCAGGACGTCCTGTTATATTAGGGTTTACGCTTGTATTATTTTTTGCTGAAATTCCAAAAGAGTTAAACATTTCTTTTATTTTATCCATCAATTGTCTTAATTGTTGTTTAACTTCTGTCGAAACTTTAGAAGCTATAGTTGATAAGTCATTCAAAATTGAATGATATCTAGCTTTAAATGCTGATGTATTAATGTTGATATCAGGCATAGAGAATGAATTAGCTAAATCGCTTATTTCAGATGTACATTTTTTCCAAGTATTTTTCATTGATTGAGGAATATCAACATCTGCAATACTTGAAACATAATTCTTCATACGATTAGCAAGTTGTACACCTCTGCTAAGTCCTGATGTTCCTAAAATTTCAGCACCGTTTTTAGAGATGTCTCTTATGACAATTTCGCCATTAACTTTGCGGATTTCAAGGTGGTTGCCTGAAATACGCATATTGTTTGATGGACATTGAATATTTCCGTTACGTCCAACAGTTAGCATTCTACCTTCTTCAAGATTATCTAAAATCTTTTTAATTTGAGGGTCTGCTAAATCAAGTGTCCAACTATCTGCAAGTCTGATTTTTGCATCACCAGCTACGATAACAGCTTTATTTTTAGGTAGGTTACCTTCAAGCAAATCACCCATTACATTAACTCTGTTACCTATATAAATACCTGATATATCAAAATCTTTTGCCGCAATTGTTTCCAATTTTGGTGGTTTATATCTAAAACTACCTTGTTCTCTGATATCATTACCTAATAGTTTGTTAAAGAAGCCTAAAATACCACCACGTTCGCTATTTGTGTAGTTTACTTCTAAATCTCTAAATGCATGTCTTTCCTTTTGGCTGATAATATCAGCAGAGGTTTTAACAGATGTTTTTGGTTTCATATTCAATTGCCATTCAGGCATACCAAAATCAACAAGCATTTGTCTGAATTCTTTGGAACATTTGCTTAAGTCACCTTCTGCGGCAACTGCAATGAACTCAGCAGGATTGTTATAGGCATAAGGTATATGACTTTCTGAAATTCCGGCTTTTCTAAATTCATCGACAAACATACAATTTTCAAAATCAGGTACTGTAACTGAACGCCCATCTATTATTTTTGTTTTTTTAGGCATGATTTTATTCAAATCGTATTGTGGAGGAATGTTATAACAATTTTTTAGGTCATTGGTATGAGTCATTTCATGTCTCATAGCCCAAGCTACACCTGATTCACTCATTCCAGGGAATGCCAATGAACCATTGTATCGAGTTTCAGAATATGCTGCAGTTACATTTCCTTCGACGAAAGTGGAACCAGTATCATACCAGTCAGGTTTAACTGTGCTGAAATCTATAACCGGAGGAAATTTTGCTTGACCACCACTTGCAGCTTTCCATTGATCAAATTCTATTTCTAAGTAGTTCATAACCTCAGAAGCTTCCTTAAGATTTGCGGAAACCATAACCTTACAATCATATTCAGAATTTAAACGTCTGCATTTATTAATTACAGATTTATCAACACCTATTGTATCTAACTCTTCCAGATATTTAGAATACATATGGTTTGAGATTTTACTGTTAGGGTGTTGCTTCATATATTGACGAATACCATATAAACGGTTTTCGAGTTTTATGTCAGCTTTTAATCCTCGTACTTCGTTACCATGAATAGAAGATGCTGGATTATTTAATAATTCATTAGTACTTAAATTATCATTTTTTAGATAATCATTAAATCTTTGAATTGCCGATTTGTTTTTATAGTCATCTGCTTTTATAATAGCACTGCGGGCTTCAAATGCGTTTTGTGCATCTACAAGGAACTCAATTTCATCAAGAGCTGTTGCATTAGATTTGCTAAGTGTAGCAATTTCTTCATTGATAAATTGTTTCATTTGAACATCATCAATCATACCCATTGCTTGGTCTAAATCTATTATGCGACTAACATAATTAGCGTCTAAGGCTATGCCATTATAACTGTCAGCTATAGCTTGTCTTAATGCCGGATTATTGATTTCATTGGTAAAGTAACTTGCAGGATATAATGATTTTGTAGGTACAAGATTACCATCTGCGTCTATTTCATAAACTTTTAAACCTGAAATTTCAACTGTTTTACCGTTAATTTCAATTTTTATGTCATTGCCATTATCTTCAAGGAGCTTAGCTCTGTTGTTTTCGACGTTGTCATTGCCATTAACAACTCTTGCACCTTTACCGTCGTTTTCGCCAACTTTGCTGCTGTCGTTTTCACCAACTTTGCTGCTGTCGTTTTCGCCAACTTTGCTGCTGTCGTTTTCACCAACTTTGCTGCTGTCGTTTTCGCCAACTTTGCTTCTGTCGTTTTCGCCAACTTTGCTGCCGTCGTTTTCACCAACTATTGCGCCTTTGCCATCGTCTTCGCTAATTTTGCTGCCGTTGCCTTGAATACCTTCGCCTGATGCGCTAGATTTTATTTTCTTATCAATTGCGCTGTTCAATTTATCATAGTTTGCAGTTGTGCCGCGATGTTGTAATCGTTTTTGTTGTAAGTCTTCTTGTAATTGTCGAAGTATAGTAATATCATTTTCATTTTTGATGTAATCATTAATTACTCGGACATCTGCATCTTCAAGTACTGTTTTATTTGCAACAATTTTGTCTACATCAACTTTTAGTTGAAGGGCTCTTTGAGTTTGGAATGCTGATTTTTCAGCTCCAGTTAATCCATTCGCAGCATTAGTAATTTTTCCTTGAAGTTCTCTTCTAAGATCTCGATTGCCGATTTGATTCAATTTACTATATGCATTAGCTAAATCTGTACCACTTAACTCTGTTCCTGATAGTAATTGATCAATTTCACCTCTAACAGCAGCCGCTTTTTCGGCTCCAAGTCTGATACCACTGGCTTTATTTCCATCACCGATAATTCCATCAAGTAATGGAGTTTTTGGTGTAGATCCGCTATTTAAAGCACCTTCAATTTGGTTTTCAATATCCGGTTTTGGTTTTCCAGCTGCGCTAAGTTCGCTTTTTAAGCTTGTCATGTGACCGATTGAGTTACCGGCAACAGACATTATCATACCTTGAATGAAGCCTTCTTCATTGAATTCTCCATCTATAAGATACATTTGTCCTAATGTTTGAATAGTATCACTTGTAATTTCAAGTCCTGCAGCTTCACCACGAGCAAGAATAACTGCGGCTTTTTCCAGTTTTGCTTCAGTAATTCCAGGCATAAATTTTTTGATGAGGTTTGCTTGTTTTGAAATAACACTGGCTCCAACATCTGCGGATGCTTGTTCAAGTTTTGCACTTACTTTTGAAACTGCACCAAAGAAGTCTTTTACTTTGCCTTCAGGTACTTTTGATATTATCTTCCAAGTTTGAGGTGCAAATACAGTTCTTTCTGCTGCGTTAACTGCTTTTATACCATTAACGGCAAAGTTTTCTGCATATTGACCAACTTTTATACCTGCAGCTGCTAATGCTGTATCTTGAAGTACTTGAGATGTTACGGCAGCTCTATTTTCTGCAGTATTACCAGTTTCGGAAGTTAGAAGGTTTGTACCGTACATCGCACCTTCAACAGTTGCAGTTACTCCAGCTCCAACACCAACTGCTGCCCATCCTGCTGCACCTGTTCCGGCTGTAGCGACTGTTGTTACAACAATGACAGGAGCTAAGACGATACCCATTTTAGCCATTCCAACTGAGGATTTATAATCATTATTAGCTTGAGCAAGAGTATCTTGTTTATCAATAATACTTTGTGCTAACTGTTGAGCTGAAATTACATTTCCGCTGCTATCACGAAGTTTTCCTTGTGCTGCTGCTTCAAGTTGATTTAGAAGACGTTTTGCTTCTCTGTATTTATTTGCAACATCGCCTCTATCAGTACCTATGCCTGAGTATCTTACAAGTGCGTTACCTGCATTGTCAAGCCAACCTTCTTCATCAACACCCATTTTGAATTCGCGTTCCAGTTGAGATACATATTCTCTCATCTGTGAAAGAGCTTCCATGTTTCTTTGTTTTAGATTTTGAATTAGAGTAGGAGCAGTAATTTTATTTCCATTTTCGTCTAAGAATATTTCATCACGTGCAATACATTGTGTATTGTTAATTATATCAAGATATTCAGCTTTTGTATCTTTTGAACTTGATATTACTTGACTTCCGCCATTTGAACCACCTGGTGTTATTATTTGTGATACTGATTTGAAATCTCCGGCTTCGACTTTTGCTTTTACATCTGCAATAACTTCCGGATGTTGTGATAATATTGCTTTTAATTGTTCTTTTTGATATTCTGCATCATTTGTGTGACTTGCACTTATACCTGTAGAACTACCTTTTCCTTCATTGTTATCTATCGTGTGCATAAGTTCTATACAGAAATCGGAAATTTCTTCTTGGGTAAACTCTACGTGCCCTGATAGTATCGCATTTGCTTTAATTGAAGGTTTGTTTTCTGTATTTGAGCTTGCCATAGCTTTATCATAAACATCTTTTATGGTGTTACAGCCAGGAATATCCCCGTTTGCAAGGATTATAGCCATTGAATCATAAACTTCTGCATCCATGCTTTCGAATACGTTTGACATGTCTCCATTTTTAGCGCCATAAAGAGCTTCTTCTGCTTGAACTCTGGCAGGTTTTGAAGCTTTGAATAATAATGTATTACAAGCTGAAAGCTGTCCAATATCAACTTCTCCACCATTATTTGAACGACCTGCAAGATATGTTTGTACTGCTTCTTGGTCTGTGAATTGAGTTTTGTAACCTTTTTCTTTATTTGCTTCAATAGCTCTTTGAGTCAAATATTGATAATCTTCACTCACAGGGTCATTGTTGCAGGCTTTCAAACCTTTGTGAAGAGCTTCTTTATCATCGTAATCAAAACATAATCTGCCAATTACACCGTTTCTGTGTTCTTGGTCAACTCCTGGTTGATATGAATTATTTGCAACCCAGTTAGAATCAAACTGATCAACTTCTTGTGCTGTCCAACCGTCTTTAGCAAGATAGGCTCTTGTTATTGAACCTTCATTTGTAACTAAGTCCGGACGGAGTTCACTTAGAGAAGATTCAACTGCAAGACGAGTTTCTCTATCGCCTTGCGGAACTAAGTTCATTACTTCGTTAACGCTGGCTGTACTTGTATAACCTAAACCACCTTCAACTTCGTGTTTTAATTCACGAGCAATAGTATTACCTTTTTGTTCTGTGGTCATTGCTCCACTATTGATAAGGGTTTGGAAGTATGGTCTGGCGTTGCCGTGAGTTTCTTCGTCTAAGATTAAGGCTTCTAAAGGCATTGTGTGTGAATCCCCTTTATAGTCAGAATCTTTTGAAGCTAATGTTTCATTGACTCTAGCTAAAATTTCAGGAGCATAGATTTCACCAACACCTTCTTTTAGCTTATCTTCATCTGTACCTAAACCTTTTGCAGCTTTGTAGATTTTGTCGGAAATGGCATTTGATTCTTGTTGTATAAATTCAGAATATTCATCTTTAACAAGGAAATTACCTGTTTTAGAATCAACGTACCAAACTTTTCCATTTTCGTCTTTTACGTATTTTATACCATCTTTTCCGGTTATTGTTGCTGAGCCTCCGGTTGCATCATATGCATCAGAAGCTTGAACGTAATCATTTCTTAGTATAACTCTGTCTGAGAAATCTGTTTGACTTTTACCACCTGATAAGATTTGTGTTTTACCATTTGCGTCGACTACGATTTTTCTACCATGTGCATCTTTTCTATCTTCAACGACAACATATTCTTTGCCGTCAGCAGCTTTCATTTTTTTACCATAATCGAATGCGTTAGTGTTTGCAACGTATGAATCTTTTAATATTTTATTGTCCCAAGATGCTACAGAAATATTACCTTTTGCGTCTTGAACAAGAATTCTTTCGCGGTTTTTCATTGTACCAAGAACTTTGTACTCTTTACCGCCATATGTGAATTTTTCGCCGGCACGTTGGTAATTTTTTAGTCCTAGAGAGCGGAGTTGTTGATCTTTAGCTTTTGCAGCCATTGCTTTTTTGTATTTTTCAACTGCTTGCGTGCTTGAATCTCTTCCTTGTAAAACTTTTTCGTCAGCTTCCATTTCTCGAGGGATTTTGATTGAATCACCAACTCTAAAATATTGATTTTTACCTTTACCCGCAAGTTTATCTGAGTTTGCTTCTAATAATTTATCTAAAGGTACTCCAAATTTCTTGGCAATTGCCTCAGGACTTTCACCGTTTTGGACAATAATTCCTTCAGTATTGCCTTCTCCATCATATTGAAGTTGATATTCTTTGCCATCAACGACTTTTACCTGAGTTAATCTTTGACCTTCAGGATTAAGTGCATTTTGAGTGATGTTTTCACCTTCTCTAATGATTTCAGTTGCACTTCCATCTTCTTGGTATTGACGTTGAGTTTTTTTATCGCTTTCAATAATTTCTTCGGTTTGAGGTTTTCCGTCTTTGGTTAGACGTGTAGTTTGTTTTGTTCCACCCAGTTCGGATATGTTTTCAAGAACAGTGCCGTCTTCGTTATAGGTGAATTCTGTAGTTTTTTCTGTATCTTGTCCTTTGTTTTCAATACGAGACACTTCACGTGGCTGTCCGTCAACATATGTGAATTTTTTTACCGTAAATTCTCCTTGTGTTTCTACAGCTTCTATAGGTTGTCCGTTTTCATCGTATTGAATAACTGTTTTTGAACCTTCTTTGGTTATTGTTTCTTCTTTTGGAATGCCATTTTCATAAGTTGTAACGTCAGTTTTTTGTCCTTCTTCTGAAATAACAGTTTTTTGTGCAGGAATATAGTTGCCATCTTTATTTTTTATGGGATTTCCATCTGTATCTAATTGGTAAATTGTTGCCGTACCGTCTTTACCGTTAGCTTCTATAACAGATTCTTCTACCGGTAATTCAATTCGTTCATTTTTATCATTAACAATTATTTTGTTCGCTGTGGTTGTTGTTTGTCCATTTTCATCAGTTTTAGAGCGGATGAGTGATTGTTTATCATTGTTTATTGTTTCTTTGGTGCCATCTTTGTATTCAATAATGATATTACTATTATCATCTGCAGCACAAGATTCAATATTTTCACTGTCTTGTGAAATATGTTGAATAAATTTGAAAAGGTCTTCTTTTTTTATCTTTTTAAGCCCATGCTGTTTTAGGAAATCTTTTGCTTCTTTATTGGAAAGGTTGTTAGCATCTTTTGGGTTTGCAGCATCTTGTAAACCATCGGTGAATTCTTTCATTTCTTTTTCATCAATGATTCCGTCTTTGTTTTTATCTATGGCATCAAATATGCTTTTTTCTTGTTCGGTAAGGTCCTCACGCTTTTTTACCCCCCCCCTTAAATCCTTGTAGGTTAACGGTTTGGAGGGTTTTCCCTTTGCTTAGTGAGAAATCATGTGTTGACATTTGGGCATACCTTTCCTATATATTTATCATTAACGTCTTTTTTGTACAAAACTTTACACTAACTCTATAAAATTTACATTACTTAATGTATTTCGCAGTTAATATAAGGGAAATAATTCAAGTACGGTAATAATGATAACTGTAAAATAAAGAAAGCAGATTGTCTGAAAAAGGTGAATCTTTTATTCCTATATTGTATTCTATATGCAGTGAGGAGAGAAAAATCAATAATTTTACAATAATTTGAATCATAAGGAATGAATAATATGAAAAAAATAATCATTTTAAACGGCAGTCCGAGAAAAAATTTTAATACGGCAACTCTTTTAAAAGAGGCTCAAAAAGGGGTTGAATCCTCTGGGGCTGAAGTAGAGTATTTTAATCTTGGCGATATAAATTACAAAGGCTGTGTAAGCTGTTTTGCTTGCAAGAGAAAAGGGGCATTAGATAATCCGCTATGTGTGTATAAAGATGATTTAACTCCAATATTAGAAAAAATATTAAATTCAGATGGTGTTATTATAGGAAGCCCGATTTATTATTCTTACCCGACAGGGATGACAAGAAACCTTTTAGAAAGAATGATGTTTGCGGCAGGTACTTACTTAAAAGATGGGAATGGCGCATATACAAAAAGAAAACTTGATAGAACAATTCCGGTTGGAATAATTTATACAATGAATTGTCCTGAAGGTTTATCAAAACAGTTTGATTATCCGACAATTCTTGCACCTGATAAAAATTATCTTGGGCATATTTTTGGATATTGCGAAGTTTTAAATTCTTATGATACTTATCAATTTAGCGACTATTCAAAATATGATATTGATTTGTTTGACGAAAAGCATAAGTCTGAAGTTCGAGAAAAACAATTCCCGATTGATAAGGAAAATGCCTTTAATCTAGGTAAGAAGCTGGCAGAATTTAGTTAAAACAGCATACTGCGTCTATTTAGTTTTTAATTCTCCGTAAAAAATGTAGCAGTTGCACCATTATCGATTATGAAGTCTGAGCCTGTCCATAAAATTACATCTATCTTATTTGCATTATTTACTATCTTATAAAATTGGTAAAAACAATTTCTTCTTCTTTTGGCATTGGTATGCCTGTATTTTTAGCGGCTTCATTACATTTTAAATGCCAAGCAAAGTTTCTTGCAAGTATTCTCATATTTTGTAACCCCTCTAAATCCTGTTTTACATCTTCAGGGGTTGCTCCATGAACCATATTCCAATATCTGCCCGAAATAATAGGCATTTGTGTTATTGTGAAATATTTATTCAATTGATCCAGTGTGGCGGTAGTTCCTGAACGTCTTGCGCTGACTATTGCTGCTCCAGGCTTATGTTCGAAAGCTTTTTTATTGCCTTGAAAGTTAACAAAGAAAGCTCTATCTAAAAATGCAGTAATTCCCCCGCAAGCTGATGCGTAATGTACGGGTGAGCCAAATATAAATCCGTCAAAACCGTTCGCGTAATTAACAAAATCATTAACTTTGTCATTAATAACACATTTACCAAGTTTTCTGCAAGCGTAACAAGCTCTGCAAGGTGCTATAATATCCGTACCGATTTGATATATTTCTGAATCAATTCCTTCTTCCTTCAAGGTTTTGGCAATTTCTTCCAGAGCTACGAATGTACATCCGTTTTTGTGTGGTGAACCGTTAAATAATAAAACTTTCATTAAAATGCTCCTGTTTTGATGTGTGGTACATAAGATGCTTCAAGTGTTTTTATAATATCATCTGATAATTTTATATCAAGAGCACTTACAGCTTCTTCGACGTGTTCAGGTGAAGTTGTACCAACAATCGGACTTGTTACATAAGGCTTTGATAGTACCCACGCTAAAGAAACTTGTGCCATTGTATATCCGAGTTCTTTTGCGATTTTTTCTAAGTTATCAATAACAACTTTATCTTGAGCATCAGTTGCTCCCCAAACCATTGGTGAAACCGCATCGACTTTGTTTCTTTCGGTCACTGTTCCCCAAGGGTGAGCGCATCTTCCGCCAGCTAAAGGGCTCCATGGAACAACCGCAATTTTTCTGTCCTGGCAAAGAGGCATCATTTCACGTTCTTCTTCTCGATAAATCAAATTGTATTGATTTTGCATTGAAACAAACTTTGTCCAATTATATTTTTCTGCAATATTATTTAGTCTTTCGAACTCCCACGCAAACATAGTTGAAGCTCCAATATATCTTGCTTTACCTGATTTAACCACATCATGCAACGCTTCCATAATTTCTTCCATCGGAGTTTCATGGTCTAATCGATGGATTTGATATAAATCAACATAATCAAGCCCAAGTCTTTCTAGCGAATGGTCAATTTCTGCCATAATATTTTTACGAGAACAACCTGCCCCATTTGGTCTACCTTCACGCATTGCAAAATGTACTTTAGTAGCAACAACGATTTCATCACGGTTTAAGCCGTATTCTTTAATTAAACGTCCGGTAATTTCTTCGCTTGTTCCCATTTGATAAACGTTTGCAGTATCAAAATAGTTGATACCAAGGTCGATTGCTTTTTTGAAAATCGGTTTAGCATCATCATAATCCTTAGCCCAAGGGAAAACGCCGTTTTCGCTTCCCGGTTTCCCGAAACTCATACAACCTAAACAAATTCTTGAAACGTCAACACCGGTATTTCCTAATTTTACATATTGCATAATCTATCTCCTTTTTTTATTTATTTTAAATGTAGTTATACTAAATTTCAAATTGAAAGTTGTAATTATTGATTAAATTTTTCTATTAGAATACAATGAATTTATGAACACAAAACAAATTGATTGTATTTTAGAACTTGCTCAAACTCTTAATTTTAATAGAGCTGCTGAGAATTTGTATATTTCTCAACCGACTTTAACATATCAAATTAAGGAAGTTGAAAAAGAGATCGGGTTTAATATTTTTGAACGTTCAGGTAAAGGTGCAACCTTAACACCTGCTGGTTCTCAATTTTGTACCACACTTAGAAATATAAAAGATGAATTAAAAAGTGCAATTGAGCAAGGGCAGAATTTTAGTAGGCAATATTCTGACAATATTACAATCGGACTTCCAACTCGTTCATGCATTTATCATTTACCACAGGCAATAAAAGAATTTGCAAAAAAATATCCTGATATTTTGGTAACACCGATTTTTAACGATTTTTACCATCCTGAAGAGTTTTTGAAAGGTAATCAAGATATTTATTTTACTTTTGATAACGAGATGAAACATGTTCCTGATACCAAACTGTTGTCGTTATATAAAAGCAAAATTTATCTTATTACGAAAAAAGATGATCCTTTGGCACAGTTTAAAGTTGTCACAATCGCAGATTTAAAAGGTAGAACGCTAATGGTTGGCGGAGGTTCTCCCCCTCAATTAAGGGCGTTGCAGCAAAAAATTATAAGTACTATTGATATAAATTATTTCAACAGTGAAAACCACGACACGACTTTGACAAATATACTTGCTGATAGAGGGATTTGCCTAACCCCGGGATTTTTTCAAGATTATACCGGTGAGTTTGCGTGGATTCCGTTTGATTGTGAAGAATATTTCGATTGCAAACTTTGTGTTCATACAAATGATAAACGAGAAAGTTTGAGGGAGTTTATAAAAATTCTTCAAAAGCTTTACTCTAATTAATTTAAGAATTAACGATTGCAATTTTGATTACATTTTCCTGTTTATTTTCAAATATTTCGTATGCTTTTTCAATATCTTTAAGTTGATATTTATGTGTAATAAGAGGTGTTGTATCAATTTTACCTTTTTCTATAAGAGATAAGATTTCAGCACAATCACAAGCGTCAACTCCTCCTGTTTTGAATGTAAGATTTTTTCCATACATATCAGGCAGAGGTAAACTCATTGGTTTATTGTACAAAGCTACAATGGTAACGATAGCATTTGGTCTTGCTGCCATCCAAGCCATTTGAAAAGTTTCTTCAACTCCTGCAACTTCTATAACAACATCTGCACCACCACGTTCACATTCACGATTTATGATATTAATACAGTTTTCCGGTTCTGTTACTATTACATTTGGATAGTATCTTTTTATAAAATCTCTTCTCGCTTTATTTTTTTCGCAAACAATGATTTTTTTAGGATTTTTTAATATTGTACATATCAATGTACAAATACCTGTTGGACCTGCGCCAATGATCAATACGGTATCATCTTCTTTAATTTCAGAAATTTTAGCTGCCCAAAAGCCTGTAGCAAGTATATCTCCAACAAAAAGTGCCTGTTCATCGGAGACAGTTTCAGGGATTTTATTCAAGCCTTGATTCGCATAAGGAACTCTAATGTATTCAGCTTGACCGCCATCTATTCGGCATCCCAGTGCCCAGCCGCCATTTTTATCTGTACAATTGTTAACAAATCCTTTTTTGCAAAAAAAACATTCACCGCAAAATGTTTCTACGTTTACAGTTACTCTATCGCCAACTTTTACATTTTTTACATCGCTGCCAATACTTTCCACTATCCCAACCATTTCGTGACCAACTGTTATACCTAATTCCGCTTTTGCTACAGAACCGTGTTTAATATGAATATCACTGGAACATATGCTGCTCATTGTAATTTTAACAATTGCATCTTTAGTATCAAGCAACTGGGGTTTGTTTTTTTCTGTGAGTTCAAAATTGCCAGTTTTTTTATATGTACAAGCTAACATTTTTCTCCAATCAGTTTTTTTATATTTCAAAGCAATTATATATTAAAGTTTTATTGATTTCTATAACATAAGATTTTATAAATTATCTATGGAGTTTTGATTGTAATATAATTTTAATATGAAGACTTTAGGATTTAAATTGATTAAATTTGAAAGATATTTTCTTGCCCTTGGATTAACCCTGATTATGTTTATCATGGCGGAGGTAAGCGGATATAGCGAAATTATATTCCCCGAAATGTTGGCTATTCTTACTGGTGCTTGGATTGCTAAAAAACAACCTTGGTCTGTAAATAAGCGCAGAATTTTTATTTTGACATGTCTTGCTTCCTTGTTTGGTGTTGCTATTGTAAAATACGTACATATTGCTTTATTTTTTCAGCTAATGCTTTGTTTTATGTTTGCCGGTTTGACTCTTTGGGTTGCAAGAACAAATTTTGTTCCTATAATTGCGGCTTGTATTTTTCCTGTTTATATGGGGGTTAATACTTGGATTTATTCTATTGCTGTATGTATTATGACTTCG
Source organism: bacterium (assembly GCA_014803505.1). GTDB lineage: Bacteria > Cyanobacteriota > Vampirovibrionia > Gastranaerophilales > Gastranaerophilaceae > Zag111. The sequence continues at coordinate 47,407 of JAAVBM010000076.1, forward strand.
TTGATTATTTTGGGGCAATGGTTGATGGAAAAGTTTCATATTCGAAGTGTTAATACTTATTGTGCAGATGATTTTGATTTGAAAAAGCAATTTAACCACTGGCTTAAATTGTTTTTGATTTTTGGGATTATTTCATTCATACCGTTTTCGAGCAGAAATATTTTCTTTCTTGCACCGCCTATGATTGTTGCGTTTGTTGAGTTTTCAAATCCGCAAAGTAAAGCAAGAAAAATGCCGTTGAAGATTTTTTTATTAATGCTTTTGGCTGTTCTTGCAGGTACAATTTTAAGACTAGTTTTAAATTTGTATCTTGATTTTCCGATTATACTTTGTGCTTTGGTTGCGTGTATTTTATTGTTCATTGCTTTTGATTATACGAGGGCAATTTTTCCACCTGCGGGCGGAATGCTTTTAGTCCCAATGATTTTGAATGCGCAAGACTTAAAATGGTTTCCTATTGAAGCTGTGATAGGGATGATGATTATTATTCCGCTCGCGATTTATTTAAATAAAAAATGATTAGTAAAATATTTACATTTCCTCTTTAATTAAATTTATAAAAATAGCAAATTTAAAAATTTTTGGTTTTAATATGGTCAATGAATAATATTGGCTATAACAAATATACATATACTCCATCTTTTCAAGCAAGTTATAAAAGTCCTTTTGGAAAACGATTTGAAAAAGCTCTTGTTTCCGGTGATATATCTGAAGATATTGTGAAAGATTTTGCTTCTATTTTAGAAACTAAAAAGAATATTATTTCTAAAATTGGTAATGGTCGTTGGGGCGAAGTGTTTAGAATTGATGATTATTTCGTTTTTAAAACATATTATGATCATCCCCCAGCAGTAGGTAAAGCTAAAATAAATACGGATTCTACTTTTGATGTTTTGAAAACTTATTGTGGTAAGGTCTTGGCACGTATAGGAAATATTGAAATTATCAGAAATGTTACCAAAAATAAGAAAAATTTCCTTGAGATGGCAAAATATAATGCTGTAGGTGAACGTGCATATGATTATACATTAAAAGAATTTTGTTCACTTCCGCAAAAAGCATTTGATGATCTTGCGCAAGATTTTAAAACTCTTAATGGATTACGTCGTTCAAATATCTTTTATAGATTTGATACTGCTAATCCTAATAATTTTATCAAAGTTGGTAAATCTATAAAAGTTGTTGATGATATTGATTGGACTCCGTGTCCTGAAGCTAATGATATTTATGCTTATTTAAGAGTTTTTATACAAGAAGGCGGAGATTTGAGTTTGAAAAAAGAAATATTCAAAAAATGTATTTTGGCTATTGAAAAACATCAATTACCGCTTGAGGCTGCCCATAAATATATAAAACAACAAGTTCAAGAGTTATTTTCTAATGCCGGAGTAAGGGTTTCATTTGATGATTATTATAAAGATATGACAGCGTTACGTAGTACTTGTTCTGAGGATGCGGTTAGAATGACGAAAGTAAATGAATATTTAGAAAATTTATAAATTTCATATTATAATAAGATTTAAATAAGGGGATTATAATGGCAATTCAATCGGTTAATAATATAACAACTTCAAATACAACATTTAAAAAAAGATTTAATGTTCCGAAAATTACAGGGTATGCAGCTCTCGGGTTTGGACTTGCCAGTGTTGTTGCCGTATCTAAGAAAAAGATAAAAATGCATAAAATGTTGGCATATTTGAGTGGTGCCATGGCGGTTTTGCATACCGGTGTTATTGAATACTATCATCTAAAGAGAAGTAAAAAGTCTTAATCTTTATCTTTTGATGGAACTAATGCTATTATCAATGCAGGAACAAGTATTAGCGATAGTATTACTAATAGTACAATAAGACTGCTAACTGTTTTTATTTCACTTAAGATTGAAGCACAAATTTCAGGACAAAATGTTAATATGATGGGTAAAATTTCTCTTAGAGGTACATTATCTGTAATATCAATAAATCTTTTTCTATAATTAAAAATAATAAAAAGTTTTACTATAAATAAAAATATTCCTCCATAGACTAGGCTTTGAATGTTTTTATTAAAAACGACATAAAAGAAAAATCCGATTAAAAAATATAAAATTGTTAAAATTATATAGTTTAATACAAATGTGCTTGAATCAATTTTTCCTTTAGGATTTAGTATATTGTTGCTCATATGAATTTCTCCTTTATTCGTGTATTTATTATATCATCTATATAAAAATTAAGCATATAAAAAGCACAGATTAAATATTAATCTGTGCTTTAAATCTTTTACAAATACAAATTAAACTAATTTAACTGTAACTGATTTAGGTTTTTGAGTATAAGTTAATTTATCTTCTCTAGATAACCATCCTAAACCCATGTAAGTGAAGTTATCATCTAAATCCATATCTTTTCTTAATTTGTTGATAGTAACTTCGCCTTTGTCAGAAAGGTAATTGTAAATTTTACCTGCTGATTCAATAATTTGTGCTTGCATTTCTTTTGATTCTTTTTTACTAGATGTAAACATGTTTGAAACCTCCTTTAAAATCATAATTTTATAGTACTACTTTTTTATAATTAATGGAATATTTGTTTTTGAAAAACGTCTAAAGTCAACTTCTGATAAGATTTTTAGCTCTTAACATTTCTAAACTTTATCTAATTGTATCTCAAAAAAATAAAAAAATTTCATAATAATGGAGGATTTTTTTTATTTCTTTTAAAAATCTGTAAAAAATATAAAATTTTTCATATAATTTTTTCAAATTTCAAAATGGAAATGCCTGCTACAACTGTGTTTAGTCATAATATGCCATTTAAAATTTTGCCAAAATTTTAAATGCTGAAGTTGATAAATTTAAAATAAA
>JAAVBM010000077.1 GCA_014803505.1 bacterium
ATAGATTAGATTATCATTTTCGTCAAAATGACTAATAATCTCTTTACCACCACTTTTATAATTTGTATAAGACTGAAAATCACCATCAACAAAGCGTGGAGAATCACCATTTATCTTGTCATCTATAACAAAAACGCCATTATTTTCAGCAATGATATTCAATGAAGATTCTCTAGGTATATCATTATAACTATGAACACCATTTATATTTGTTAAATCATAAGCAAAACTATGAGCCACATATATAGCTTCATCTCTTTTACCAGAATTATCTTCAACATAGTTGCCTCTAAAGAAAGATGTTGCACCATCTTTAGCGATAATATTTAGATCTCTAGATGTCCAAATAGCACCACCTTGAGCTTTATCAGATGGAGTTTTTACATAGTTATTAAGGAAATTAGAGTTGATAATCCCTCCAACAACCTCACCATTTTCATCAACAGAGCCGATAATAGCATTATTATAAATAGCACCGCCAGTTGCTTCAGTAACATCGTTTGTACCTAACACATAGTTACCAATAAAGTTACCACTAATATCACCAATAGAACTTTTTCCAGTACCTCTTGAATTAAAGATAGCACCACCTGCAGCATCTAAACCTGCTGAAGTTATAGAGTTGTTAAAGAAATTACCTGTAATATTACCAATTGTACTATTATCAAAATTATAAATAGCACCACCATTTGCGTAATAACCTGAAGCTATAATTTTATTACCGATAAAATCACCTGTAATATTACCAATCTTAGAACCTAAGTTATTAAAAATCGCACCACCAAAAACAGCATCATTACCGGAATTTTCAGCATAGTTGTTATAGAAATTACTATGAATCTCTCCAATACTGGCTCCATCCCAGTTAAATATAGCACCGCCATAGGCTCTATTACCGTCTTGGATAGGAGTTGTTAAATCATTCTCAGCACCATTACTACCGGTTCTAACATAGTTACCAATAAAATCACCTGTAATAGTTCCAATTGTTTTATGGTTGAATATGGCACCACCATAAGCTCTATAAGTATCATTCACTGCAGAATTACCAATAAAGTCTCCAGTTATATTAGTAATTTCACCATAGTTTGCAATAGCACCACCACGAGCATATATCTTGCCCAATTGCTCATTAGCAGAATAAGATGAATTATAAAGGAAATTAGCATTTAAATTAGTAATTTTAGCAGTTGTGTAATTGTATAGAGCACCACCATCAGTATTACCACTGGTAGTTTTTAAATAATTACCAACAAAATTACCATTAATTTCATTTATAGATTTATTTGCCCCATTATAAATAGCACCACCCAAAACACTTCCTTTAGTGTTTATATGGTTACCAAAATAATTTCCACTTATAGAATTGATTTGAATACCATTTGTATTATTATAAACCGCACCACCACGAATTGTACTTGTAAAAGTACCATCAATTCCAGTGTTATAGAAATTAGTATCAAAGGATTCCACAGTAGGAGTTGCGCTATTGAGACTAGACCACCCACGTTCGCCAGTATCAACTTTATCAACATTAGGATCAAAAGTATAATTTACAGCAAAATCAGCCATAGAATCAGCATTTTGCAAATAATCTATCTGATTATTTGTATCAAGAATCAACTGAAAATACTTTGTATTTTCCCCAATACCATAAGTTCTATGATTCAAGCTTATATCATAGTTTTGTGATTTTAGTTGACCATCTTCAAAAGAATACTGAGTTATAGAAGTATCTGTTGAGGTATCAGTGTTAAGTAAAGAATATATAGGGTCATATTCTTGATTTTGTAGCTCAACAGAATTTGCAGCAGGTGCAAAAACACAAGCACCCGCAAAAAGCGCCATAGATAAAGCTTTAAAGGTTACCCCCCCCCCGAAAAAGGTTGGTATAACGCAAGATTCTATGCTAATATCTGATTCTTTTTTCATACTCAAAAATCCTCAATTTTATTATCTGATTGTAAACTTTTTAGATAAAAAAAATATCCTTCTTTAGAATGATATTTCAAGGGTATATACAAATATTATAACATTGTTTAATTAATATTTCAACCCTTATAGGGTGCATAATTATAAAAAAAGCACCTTGCGGTGCTTTTTACTAATTTGAAAATGTTCTAATAACATTAAAGGATTTATCCCAACCATTTGAATCTTTAGCGTTTTTATATTTTTCTAGTTTTGCTAAACGTTTCTTTTGTAATTTCTCTTGAGATCTATTAAATGCACTTACTTTTTTAGGATTAGAATTTCTTTCCTTAAGAATAGGTTCAGCATAAATCATAAATTTTTTGTACGAATCTGTAGAATAGCCAAGCTTAGCTTTGTCCGGATAAGTATAAGTTATATAATCATAAATATACATAGTTCTTTTATCCCCAGATGGGTGAGTTGAAGTAAAATCCTTATAACTTCCACCTATTTTATATAGAACTGAAACCATTGCTAATGGATTATAACCAGCTTTTGTCATCAAATCCACACCAGTAATATCAGCTTCGTACTCTTCTGATCTTGACATTTTTAGCATGGTTAAATTATTTGCAGTATTACTAACAGCTTTAAGCCTGTAATCAATATTCGCATTATAAATAGCTGTAGAAGTTACAGTATTTATAACATTCTGTTTAGCAACGTGATTATTAACAATATGTCCAATTTCATGAGCTATTACACCGGCCAATTCAGCATCATTACTAACAAATTTTAAAAGCCCAGTATAAACATAAATTTGTTTATCCGCATTAGCAAAAGCATTAACCTCATCTGTTTCAATAACCTTAAATTCTATTTTGGTAGGTAAGTTATTTTTTGCCAATAAAGCTTTACCAATATTATTAACTTTAGCGACATTTGCCTTGTTAGTCCAATCCGTAGTCGCAGCATTTGCACCTAATTGAACAGCAAAAACGAAAGCAATAAATAATCCAAAAATCTTTTTCATAAAATTTCTCCCGATAAACTATTACACAAATATTATATAAAAAAAGAAATCAAAATACCACGAAGATATAAGTACTAAAAATAGCAAAAAATTTTGTTTACAAGTTTAAATAAAAATATGAAAATCGATAATTACACAAATAATCATACAAATTTTGGCACTTCATATAGAAAAGTTATAAAACCAAGCTATCAACTAGGTGATTGTTATGAAGCCTCAACATATTTTTTTGTAAAAGGGCTTCAATGGAACAAATTTTTCAATCATTTAATTGAAAAATACAAAGACACGCCCAAAGTAAATGTCTTTTCTCTCGCATGCTCCGACGGTTCAGAAGCGTATAGTATTGCAATGCTGTTGATATCAAAACTTGGAGAAGACAAAGCAAAAAAATATTTTCCTATAATTGCAGTCGATTTTGATAGAACAATAACCAGAAATGCAAGAAAAGGATACATGAACATTTCCCAGGAAGATGAATTAAGCATCAATAAATACACCGGAAATAAATTGAATTTATTCTTCGAAAGAACAAATCAAACATTCCTTTCTGATAATAAAGGAAGCACAAAAGACAGAGATCTTTTAACACGATTTAAAATAAACCCGATACTAAAAGATAAAGTACAATTCATAACAGAAGATTTAAACACATATGTTGACAAAATGCCAACCACAAACAATTTAATCTTTTGCAGAAACTGTTGGCCTTATCTTTGGAAAACAAGCAAAGAATTTGCTCAAAAACTTTCTACAAAAACAGATATTAATTCGTATCTGGTATTAGGAAACTTTGATAGAATAGGGTGCCCTATGAATACTAAAAATTGCTATGGATTTTCAATGAACAAAGAGTTTCCAAATGTACTGGATAAATCAGGCAGCGATTTTTTTGATAATACGCGACTATTTTTCACAAAAATCGAAGATGATATCTAAACTATAACAAAGCCACTCGATATTTTATCTATTGGACACAAGCTTAACGTAATATTTACATCGAAATAAAAGCAACCAATATCCTCAATGCAACTTTACCAATCCCCTTAAAACCGTCATACCTTTGAGCTTTCATAGCTTTTATTTTCTCAAAATCTAAATTTTCACCAAAGTTATATTTTTCCAAAAGTTCTTTAAACCCTACAACAGATTGAAGTTCTTTAGAAGTAGAAAAATGTTCTCTTAATGATTTTTTCTTTTCAGGTTTAAACTCAGGAGAAGAAGCAATATTATCGCACAACATACTTCTAAGATTCATATTCTTACCGCTTTCCGTATGATGTACAGAATTTGTTCTATGATATTTTGAAACAAATGATTTTGGAAACCCTAAAAGGTATAAAATCATTTTATCTGCATCATGAGTAAGACTATCAATCGAAGTTTTGCCAAACAATTCTTTTTCAACCAAAGCAAATACAAGCTTGTGATCGTATGTATGCTTTACATTCTGCTTATAAGATCTTATATAATTTCTTATGTTATTCGTAAGACGTCTAATACCCGAAAGACCGGACGCTTTTTCACAAGCATCCGGTCTTTTCACAAAAATATCTTTATTTTCATCACACACTAACAGACTCTGTTCACGATAAGGAACTCTCTCCGAAATTATTGGAGCCTGAACAGACTTGTAGGGTAATCGATTTACATTTAATGAATTAGGGTTAAAAATACACTTATTGTCCATATACAATTTATACACGAATAAAATAAAAATGCAAGTACATTTCTTATCAAAAGAATATTATGTCTTTTTATTTCATAAAAGTACGCAATTTTAATAATATAAATGTTTTTATATAAGAGTACACAATAAACACGAAAAGAGAATCTTATGGTTTAAAGAGCGGACAGTGTTAATTTAAACAGATATCAAATTATGAAAATATTTTCAAACAAAATATCGAAAGCAATAAAAATAACAAATAGGGCTCGGTATATAAAAAGCGAGCCTTATTCTACTAACAGTTTTCAAATGACTCAAAAACTTGAGGCAAAAACTTCTCTTTGGCAAAGACTGAGAAACTTTTTCGGATTCAGAACTAAACTTAATCCAAAAAGTTTTGCTAACGGTTCTCACACCCTACAAAAACCTTTTATTTGTTCCAAACTAGCTGCCGAGCTTTCTGAAGAATATTTAAGAACTAATTATTTATCTGAAAACCAAAAAATTATTGATGGATTTAGAGATGCAGGTGGCGGAGCAAGTTTTGACAACTTTGGGAAAGTGTTATATGCAAAAAGAGAAGTCATAACTATAGACAAAGAGCTTGATGTTTATCTTCAGAATGCTATAAATTATGTTAAACAAAATACAGTACAAATGTCAGAGAAGAAAAAACTCAAATTTATTTATAATCTTATGCTAGATATAAGCGGGGATGCTCAAAAAGCAGTAGAACGTTCTGAACTTTTAGGAAACCGCGCAGCTGGTGAAGAAAGACTACTTGGCAAAATATTTGAGCATGGCGCAGCTGTTTGTAGACACAAAGCATTAATGTTTAAAATCCTTGCTGATGAAGTTGGAATTAAAACAAGAATTCTTCGTGGGAATATGATGGATTTTGGCGGAGTTGGCAGACATGTTTGGAACGAAGTTAAACTTAAAGATGGTAGAAAAATTCTTATTGATATTCAAAACTGCAAAATAATTGAAGTCAAAAATTCATCTAAAAATGCAAAACTTGTAAGTTATCTTACAGAAAATAATGTACCCATTTATTACAAATAATTTATTTTTCAAATCAGTAGAGTACCAATTTTTGCACCTATTTCAAAGTTTCAAGTTCCTTACTTATGTTCATTCTTGCTTGAACTTCATATTTAGTTTTGAAATAATCAATATTGTAAATATTTTCTTTATCCAAGAAGTTTTGCAATATTCTTTTTCTTGCGTTATTAAAAATATCATCAGCAAGGTTGGAGTATTGCTCTCTAATTAGATTTGCATATTCTTTGTAATCTACAGGATTTGAACCAAGTATAGATAAATCTAAATCTTGAATTAACATTTCATCTATAGAAGGTTTTGAAATGTTATGCGAATAATCCGTTGCTAGAATTACTCTTTTTATATAATTCGAATTATGATTTGGTGCAATTTGATTTATAAATTTTTCAGCAACTGCTATACTTTCATTAACTTCATTTGGAGTACCGTTAACATAATCATGCATCAATATTGCAAATTTAAACTCATTCAGGTTTTGAATTGAGTTAGGATTATTAAGAATAAATTCATCCAAATTTTTTAGCATAGAAAAAATATGTTTAACATCATGATAACCTCTAACAGGATTATCGTATGTGTCAATAATTTTATTAAAAACTTCAACTGATTTTTCTTGGTCAAAACCAAGATTTTTAACAATATCATCAAATGATTTTTTCAAGTATAAAGTCCTATCAACGCATTCTGGAACGAAATTAGAAACATTTCCTCCAATTTTGTTGATATTTCTTACTACACTTGAAGAAATGCCAGCAGTTTCCGGATTTGTCGGAATAAAAATTGTTTCAATATTCGAATTATTTTTTTTATTTATTTCGAAAAGATTTTTTTCATATTCAAAATCATTTACATCTCTAATTCCTCTAACCATAAAATCAGAATTACTGAGCTTGGCAAAATCAGTAGTTAAACCACTATAGCTTGCAACTTTTACATTAGTAAGGTCTTTTACGGACTTTATAATGAGTTTCATTCTTTGCGATAATGGTAGAAACTCTTTCTTTTCAGGATTTATTGCAATAAGTACAGTTAACTCATCAAATAATTTTGAAGCTCTTTTAATAATATCCAAGTGCCCATTTGTAATCGGATCAAAACTACCTGGATATATGCCTTTAGCACAAAACTGCGGATAGAAACTTGCTGATTTGTGCGAGTTTCTATTGTTTTGATAAATACTATTAACTTTAATAGGATTAACAATCATAATAAATTTATACCATGAACACAATAAAATCTTTTGAATGGTTTGGTTGGGCTCAGTCCCAACAAATCCAAATTAATCAAACTACTCTTTGTTTACTCAGTTACAAAATTGGCCTGTGGAGTAAAGATAAGGTAACTTTTTAGAAAATTAAAAATTCTTAGTGAGTAGAAAAAGAGTAAAGTGAGTAATTTCAAATTTATATACTCACACGACTTCCGACCGACTGAGAGTTAGTTGTGTCGGGCAAACTTGCCAACTCAACCAATTTTCCTCTTCCAAGCAAATTACTCAAAAAAGTACACTCATTTTAAAACAAGACATAAAAAAAGACATCTAAACCGATGCCTTTTTAAAATGGTGCCGCAACTCGGAATTGAACCAAGGACACAGGGATTTTCAGTCCCTTGCTCTACCAACTGAGCTATTGCGGCTCACTGACTTTATCTCATGCCAGTTACATATTTAATAATATCTGCTCAAGATTTAAAGTCAAGAGTTTTATTTTATCTACTAAGATTGAGCAGATAAATATAGAGTTACATTACGACCTTCTAATTGAGGCTTTTTCTCTACTTGAATAGGATCATTTTCCAAATCTGCCAAAAATCTATTAGCAAGATCAAATGCTAAATTAGAATGTTGCATTTCACGACCTCTCAACATAACTACAATTTTTACTTTATTACCTTGAGATATAAATTTTCTTACACTTTTCAAACGAACTTCATAATCATGAGTATCGATTTTATATCTTACTTTAACTTCTTTAATTTCAACAACATGCTGTTTTTTCTTGGCTTCTTTAGCTTTTTTAGCCATTTCATATTTATATTTACCATAATCCAAGATTTTAGCGACAGGAGGAGCTTGATTTGGACTAATTAAAACCAAATCCAGCCCTGCTTCATCAGCCATCTCTAAAGCTTTAGATGTTGGAACTACACCGTGGTTTTCGCCGTTTTCATCGATTAATCTTACTTCTTTTGAACGAATACGTTCATTCATTATTGTTTTATCTTTATCCCTCATGGATCTGGTATCGTTAGCTATTGTTCTATCTCCTACATTAAAGTAATACTACGAAAGTATATTATCACAAAAACGCAAAATATGCTATAGTTTGACTATAAAGTATTATTAAGATTTGTAACATACCTAAATCCACATAATATAAGGATTTTTTTAATTTAAATAAAAATTATCAGATTATCTTTAAAGTTTTTCTTTTCAACAACCGATATATGAAACATCAAGATTAAGGATATTTACCCGTAAGATTAAATTAAATAAGGAGTATTTCGTATGGAAACAACACAGACTGAAGCTATGATGAGATCAATGAACATTGTCAATTTTAGTTTATCCGCAGAGATTTTAGCGGAAGAGTCAGGAATAGCTCGCCCAATTCAAACCTTGTTTGATGAATGTTTAAATTTCATTTCAGTCAACGACTTTAACATTTAAAGTATTTGAAAAAGATTACAAAAGAGTAAGATAATATAACTATCTTACTCTTTTTGTTTTATATACAGAAATTTACAATTAACCTCTTGTGTATATACAGAAACCCAAAGTTGTAATAGAATATTTCGTGTGAAGGGAGCAAACATGAAAAATTCATTAGCAACTATAGCAAAACTTTCTTTAATTCTATGTATGATTAGCAGTACCGCATATGCAGATTTCAGAGAGCACTATGATCTTGGACAAAATTATTTATCTAATTACCAATACTCAGGAGCAATTTCCGAATTCAAAAGTGCTATGAGAATCAATTACCTTGATAATTCTGCAAGAATCGGGCTAATTAACTCTTATCTTGCTAGAGGGACCGAATATGCTAATAAAGATAAAAAATGGGATAAAGCAGCTGATGATTTCAGAAGTGCTCTTTTCTATATGAGATATTACCCAAAAGATAGCATTGTTCAAAATTCAGCTGCTGTTATAAATCAAACAGCAAATAATCTTGAAGCATGCCTTGATGCTATAAACTTTGACAGATCTCCACAAAATAGATTTAAAACAGCTAAACGTCTAAGAGCTGAAGGAAACTTTGCAGCTGCAGCTTATGAGTTTAATCAATCATTAGGCAGTAAAGATCTACAGAAAAGCAGTTTTGAACAAGTTGGTGATATTCTGAAATTATTAGGTAACGAACCTAAAGCCGCAGATTATTATAAAAAAGCTGTTTCTGTTGATCCCACAGATTTGAAATTAAGACTTTCCTACGCAAAAATATTAGATAATATTAATGCGTCAGATGAAGCACTAAAAGAATATAGTTATGTACTTGAAAGATCAACTTCCGACAATAAGGATATACTTTATACTCTCGAAAGAACTTTCAGCAAAAAATTACAAACTAATCCAAATGCAAATTTAACTGCAAACTTAGGTGCAGTTCTGCAAAAAGAAGGTAGATTTGATGAAGCCTTAACTTATTACAAACAAGCAGAAGCTCAAGATCCTGCAAATATTAATACAAGAATAAATATTGGTACACTATATCAGCAAAAAGGGGATTATAAAACAGCAATAAAAGCTTACGAAACTGTACTAATTCTTTATCCTAATAACATAAATGCAAATTTGTATCGAGCTCAATGTTATGAAAAATTAGGAGACTCAAAAGTTGCTCAAGAAGGGTTCAAAAAAGTCCTTGCTCTTGATCCAGATAATGGTTACATAAAAGCTCAAATGCTGGAAAACGTAAAGAAAACAAGTTCTCCACAACAATTTGTTGACTATGTTAACACCAATATGGCAAATGCAAATCCTGCTTCTATTTTGTATGATTACGCTATTGAATTACATAAAAAAGGAGACATTAATAACTCCATATTTATGTATAATCAAGCCATAAAAGTTAACCAAAGTGACCCTGAAATGTACGTAAATTTAGCACTCGCTCAAGCTCAGGGAAATGATTATGATGCAGCTTTAACAACTTTAAAAACTGCACAGGCAAAATTCCCAACAAATTCAACAATTGAAAGTACAAGTAAAAACATTTCAAATATGAAAACTGATAATCTTCTGACTAAAGCCGCAGAATATTACAATAACAAAAATTACAGTGAAGCTATTCGTACATATTTAAAAATCACACCTGCAACAGCAGATACAATGGTAGGTGTTGCAACTTCGTATCAAGAACTAGGTGATAGTACAAATGCTATTGAATACTACAAAAAAGCATTTTCACTTAAACCTCTTGACTCTAATATAGCATACTATATAGCTGTGCTTTATGGAGAAAAAGAAGACTACAATAATGCTAAAACATACTTACAAAAAGCTCTTAGTTTAGATAAAAATAACAAACAAGCAGAAGAGTATTTAGCATCTATTGAAGATATGAACAAATCAAATCTTCTTAATGATGCAATTGCTCTATACGATGAAAACAAATACGATGAAAGTCTTGTTAAATTTAACGAATTGTTATCAAAAGATAAACAAAATGCATATGCTCTATATTATCGTGGTATGATATATGATACAAAAGAACAAAGAAATGAAGCTATCGCAGATTTAAAAGAAGCATACAGTTTAAATAACGAATTTACAATATGCAATTACCTGATAGCCTCAGACTACGACGCATTGGGCAAATTCAAAGATGCATACACATATTACACAGCCTATGCAAACTCAAATGTCGAAGACGATGAATATAAACAGTATGCAAAAGCCCGCGCAGAAGAATTAAAGGAATATGCAAAATAGAGTAGAACAACTTATACAAAGCAAAGTTTCACTTGCCCCAATGGCAGGAATAACGGACTACGTATTGAGATCACTAGTCCGTAAATACTCTCCTGACTGTTTATTAACAACAGAAATGATTAGTTCTGAATTTCTGGCTCAAAATGTTCGTACAGAAATTACAAAACTGGATGAGACTCATCATCCTATAGTTTATCAAATCTGTGGACATAAACCGCATTTAATGAAATATTCAGCTGAATATCTTTCTCAGTTTGCGGATATGCTTGATATCAATATGGGTTGCCCGGTAAATAAAGTAGTAAAAGGTCAAGATGGAGCTGCGTTAATGACAAATCCTGCTCTTGCTGCAGATTTAGTAAAAGCAGTTAGAGAAGGAACTGACAAACCTGTTAGTGTAAAGTTCAGATTAGGCTACAAACACGATGATATGAATTTCGTTGAATTTGGACAACAAATGCAAGAAGCGGGTGCAGAATTTATTACAATACATGGCAGAACTCGTTCTCAATTTTATTCAGGAAAAGCAGACTGGAAAAAAATAAAAGAACTTAAAGAAAATGTGGACATTCCAGTCTTTGCAAATGGAGATGTAACATCGATAGAAGCAGCAATCCAATGCTTAGAAGAAAGTTCTGCTGATGGTATCGCTGTGGGAAGAGGAATATTAGGAGACCCGACACTTATCGGCAGAATTTCACACTACCTCAAAACCGGAGAAAAGTTGCCTCCGCCAAACTTATTTGAAAAACTTGATATGATGAAACTTCACCTTGAAGAAGAAATAAAACTTAGAGGCGAAAAAGTCGCTATTAAATTTTTCAGAAAATTTTACCCCTTCTATATTGCTGGCATAAAAAATGCTTCAAAAATTCGCGGAGTAATGGTTTTGGAAGAAGATTACAATAAAATTCTCGAATACATTGATTACATAAAAAAAGAAAATTCAGCAGCTGAAAATATACTGTACAAATAGAAAAAAATTGTTATAATAACAAATATGAATAAGATTTTAACCATATTTGCAGTTATTGCCATATCTTTTTGCAGTAATATTACTCAGGCTAAAGAGCTTGAGTTGCCGCAGCTCGAAATGCGTGATTATGATGAAATTATATTACCTGCAGGATCTTTCATTCCTGTTATCAATTTACAGGAGCTCTCAACAGAAACATGTCCTGAAGGATATAAAGTCAAATTCATTTCAACTAATGATTTATTCATGTATGAAACAAATATTATTCCAAGAAACACCGAATTCTACGGATATATAGAAAAAATCAATGAACCGGTAATTGGAACAAACGCATCGATGAAAATTAAAATTACCAAAATTGTAATACGCGACGGATTCGAAATTCCAATACGCGGCTATCTATATACCTCGAATAATAATCTTATAGGTGGAGAGTTAACAGAACCTGCAGAATGGATTAAAATGCCGCATTATCAAAGCAAGTTCCAAGGCATATCATGGAATCACAGAGCTGCAACTCTTCAAATTCGTCCAGGAGGTAAGCGCTCTATGGGAAAACATACAAGAATTCCTGCCGGCGACCAACAAATTATTATACTAACCGCTCCGGCACCTATTACGCATACTTTAACAGATTAGCCACTTAATAAATTGACAAACTCACATAATGGTATAAAATGAATATAGATGGGTATGTCTAGGGAGAAGGCTTAATAATGAAAAAAATAATAATACTGGCAGCGTTAATATTAACAGCTCAATGTGTATCAGCTGCAAATAATTTTAATTATCAAGAAAACGCATATAATAATTTTCAACCAAATTATAATAATTCTGAAAGCTTTAAATTAAACAGTAATACATTAAAAGGAAGTGTAATTACAGTTCCGGCAGGACAGTCATTGAATGGAATTCTAATGGCTCCTCTAAGTTCAGAAACATCTTATGCCGGAGAACATATTACATTAGCTTTAGGTTCTGATTTTTATTATAACGGAAATAAAATAGCACCTGCTGGAAGTTCTGTATTAGGTACAATAATTGAAGTTTCAAAAGCAAAACATGGAACAATTAACGGTAAATTAACTTTAAGATTTACGCAAATTATTACACCTTCAGGTTTAACAATCCCAATCTCTGCTGTTGTAAAAACAAATGACAATACCGGGACACTAATGGGTGGTACTAAATTTGAAGTTGCAACAGAATATGCAAAAGATGTTGCAATTGGAGCAGGTACAGGAGCCGTTATAGGTACGATTGCGGGACCAATATCAGGTGGAAGTATTGGCAGAGGTGCAGCTTTAATGACTGCTGTTGGTGCTGGCGGCGGACTTGTAAAATCAATTTGGGATAAAGGCTCAGATGTTGAAATACCTGCAAATGCAAGTATTGAAATAATTTTAACTCAGCCGATTACAGTTAATCCATCGAGTTTTGAAAATTAGTAATTTGGGCAATAATTTTATTTCAAATTTAAAATAAAATTATTACCGAAAAGAAGAAATTTAAAATTATTTGTGGTTAGGGAATAAAATGTCGATATTAGGTAAATATACAGAAAATCTAAATAACAGAGAGAACAATAAACGCTCATTGAATAACAATACAGAATTTGAAATGCCGGCTGTAACCAGAGAAGATAAAGAATCTATCTCATTACAAAAAGGTATAGCAATATCTGCAATTATTCATCCGGCATCAATATTGACTCTATGGTTAATATTATTAATTTTGGCAATTTTGGGTATCAATTTGAAAATATTTGAAAAACCAAAGCCAAAGGTTAACGATATTGAATTTGTTTTGGTTGATAAAGAAGAAACACCTTTAAATAAACAAACTCCATATAGAGCAGACAAAAATTCAAGAACAGGTGGTATCAATGATCCTAAAAAACCTGTATCTATGCCATCATCTGCTCCTGCGGCAAAACCAAAACCTTCTTCACCAGCGCCGGCACCGGCACCGAAACAATCAATAGTAAAGAAAATAACACAAAGTGCACCTATATTACCTAAAAAGGTTGAAACAAAAGCTCCACCAAAAGCAACAACACCTCAAAAAAATGTTGCTCCGGTGCCTACCGTGTCAAAAGCAATACCAAAACCTGAACTGGCAAAACCACAACCACCAAGCGCCAGACCTTCAGTAAAGCCGCC
Source organism: bacterium (assembly GCA_014803505.1). Classification (GTDB taxonomy): domain Bacteria; phylum Cyanobacteriota; class Vampirovibrionia; order Gastranaerophilales; family Gastranaerophilaceae; genus Zag111. The sequence goes on from JAAVBM010000077.1 coordinate 13,759, forward strand.
AATGACACCAAAAACGGTTTCTAAACCTTCATCAACACCATTTAAAGTTCCAGTACCACCAGGAGGAACAAAAGCAGGACAATATGCTACAGGTCCAATAAGCGGCTCAGGAACATCAAGTAATGGTGGGGGTTCTAAAGGTGGAGGTTCATATGCTCCAAATCCATCACTAGCCCCAGTAGGTAGCGGCTCTGGAAACAGAATTGCGTCAGGTTCCGGTTCAGGCTCAAGAACAGGTACCGGCTCTGGATCCGGCTCAGGTTCTGGTTCTGGAGGAGGAAATCCTGGAGGTGGCGGAGGTCGTCCTGGTATTGATGCTATTCGCGAACCGGATTTCGGACCATACATGAGAGAACTCCAAAGAAAAATTAAAATGAACTGGGATCCACCAAAAGGAAACGAAAGTAAACGAGTGGTTCTATTGTTCAAGATTGCGAAAGACGGCAGACTTCTATCTTGCAGCGTATTCAAATCTTCAGGATTACCAAATGCAGATAAAGCAGCAATCAATGCAGTTCATCTGGCAGCACCATTCAAACCTTTACCACCTGATTTTAAAGGTCAAAGTATAGATATTCAATTCACATTTGACTATAACGTATTTGGTGCAACAAAATATTAATAAAGAAGTTACTACAGAAAATGAGGATAAAAAACTATGGAATTATTATTAGAATCTATTAAAATGGACTGGCCTGTACTATTACCAATCTTTGCTTGTTCTATATTGGTACTTGGTGTAGTTATCAGCAAATGGTCATTCTACCAAAAAAACCAAAGAGATATTACTCTTTATATGAGAGAACTTAACAGAGAACTTTCTAAAAATGATCTTTCTGCGGCACAAAGTATTGCTATTCGTTGTGGCGGCGTAATCGGTGAAGTGATTGAAGAAGCTGTAAGAATTTTCTCAGAACAGAAAAAAGGGTTTTCTAGATCATTTGATATTTCAGCAGCTTTAGCTACAAGAAAACTTGAAAGCCATCTTACCATATTAGGTACTATCGGTGGGGTTGCTCCATTCTTAGGTTTGTTTGGTACTGTTGTAAGAATCTTGTTAACCTTCAACATTCTTGCAGATTCAGGTAACCAAGCAGCAACGGTTGCTTCAGGTATCGGTTCAGCATTGATAGCTACAGCTTTCGGTCTTGGTGTTGCGATTATTGCAGTTGTATTCTTCAACTCATTCCAAGCTATCGTAAAACATTATGAAGATGACTTCCAATTGATTAAGTTATTATTCCTAAGCTTTGTTGATTCAGAAGAATCTCAAACTTCATATTCATCTTCAAAAGTTAATTTATAAGAAGGTATAAAATGGCATTCAGCGCAAATAAAAAACAAAAATTATTTACAGAAATCAATATAACTCCGTTAACAGATATCTTTTTGGTATTGTTGATTATAATGATGGTAGTTGCACCTTCATTTCAATCAATGGATAATGCAGTAGATGTACCTGAAGTTAATAACGGTGTAAATATTGAAGATGCTAAAGTTACAGTATCGGTAACTCAAGACGGTACAATGTATGTTAATGGAGAGCCTACAACAGCTTCTGCGCTTACTGATAAGCTTCTTGCAGCTAAAGGTGATATCGAGAAACCTGAAGTTATAGTTAAAGCAGATAAAAATATCAATAGCGGTAAAATTATGGATATAATGAATGCTGCCCAAAATGCAGAATACAAAAAGCTTGTAGTTGCAGGTGAACCTCTTAATAAAAAAGAACAAAAAGAGTTAGAAAATAAAGCCACACAGGTTAATATACCTGAAGACGGAGAAGAATAATGAGAGATACATTTAACGAGATAAATATTACACCTTTAACAGATATCTTTTTAGTATTGCTAATCATTATGATGGTTATTGCGCCACTTCTTGACCAACAAGGTATTAGCTTGAGTGTTCCTGAAAATGTGGAGCAGTCTCAAGTTGAAAAAGACAACGAAACTAAAATATTAACTGTTATGGTTACTAAAAATAACAAATATTATATTCACAACGAAGAAGTAGCACCTGATATGTTGGGTACTGTCTTAAGTCGAGAAATTAAGGATTATCCGGATGGACTTATGATAGAAACTGATGATGAAGCAACTCACGGAGCTGTGGTAAAGCTCATGGATAAAGCCAGATATGCAGGAGTTAAAGCTATTTCAATAGATAGAATGTAAAATTTAACTAATAATAATTACATAGCAAAAAAGAGACCAAAACGGTCTCTTTTTTCTATATATATAAATAAAATATTATTTTATTCCAAAGAATACAGCTTCTGCAAATTCTTTACCATCTTCTTCAACTAATTTTAGATAAGATGGCGATTGTCTAATTTCATCAGGAGTTGGAAGTTCCATTGATTCAAATACCGGAACATTTGCATCTTCACTTTTTGAAACTTTTTTTCCTGAACCTTTTATTTTAGAAGATTTTTCCAAATTCATTAAATTTTCATCAGTTTCACTAAGTTTAGCTTCTTCAGGTTCAACTTTAGCTAAACTTCTTTCATAACGTCTTTTTTCTTTTAGTTCGCGAGGTAATTTTTCTTGATTTTTACCTTTTTGTACATAATCATGAGCGATAAGTTTTTCTTTAATAAATTTATCTAACTTATGTTTTGGAATATTTTCCCCTTCAAAACGCTGAAATACTTTATATCCAATTGATTTCAATTTTCTTACAAAATTATTATCTTCAATATCCGGAATTGATACTCTGGCATGTCCAACTTTACTTTTACCAATAAGTCCGTTAGGATATGAGGTAATCAAATCTCTTAACTTTTCTTTTTTTGCTGCGTTAACACCTGCTTGTGTTATTGGAATTCTGTATGTAGAGCCGAAATTAATATCTGTCATAAAATTCTCCTTTTTTGCATTAAAAACCGTAAAAATATTTTTTGCTCTTATATTTTATAAATTTTATTTGTTATATAATGTAAAAGTGAGGTAGGAAAATGTTATTAGAATTTTTACATTCAAAAATACACAGAGCTACAGTTACAGATGCTAATCTTAATTATGTAGGCTCTATCACAATAGATGAAACACTTTTAAAAGCTGCAAATATTAAAGAATGGCAAAAAGTTGAAATTCTTGATGTAAACAATGGCGAAAGATTTCAAACATATGTTATAAAAGGTAAAGCTGACTCAGGTGAAATATGCTTAAATGGAGCTGCGGCTCGTAAAGTTCAGCCTGGAGATAAAGTTATCATTGTTACATATGGACAATTCGAAAAAGAAGAACTTGAAAACTTTAAGCCAACAATTGTAATCGTTGATGATAATAATAAAATTATAGAAACAAAATAAATGTAAAGTTTCTTTAATTTGTAAAAAATTCCAAAAAGAGTCCAAAAATTTTAATTATAAAAAATTTGGACTTTTTTATTTGCAAATTTAAACTAATAATTTTAAATTTATAAAAAAATATAGCAATATCTCATAAAAAACAATCTTCTAAAACTCTCTTAACATAATCTTTACACGTAATAACTTGACCTTTAGCTAAAAAATTCATATGCTTAAATAGTAAATAAAACCTACAAATAATTATACAGAAGAAAGAGGTTAAAATGACAGATTTCAAACACATCAGACTAGATGGAAAAGAATTTACACGAGATGAAATAAAAAAGATTATTGAAGAACAAAATGTTAGATTTATAAAACTTCAATTTGTTGATATAAACGGACAAGTTAAAAATATGTCTATACCATCAGAGCACATAGACAAAGTACTAGACAACGAAATAATGTTAGATGGTTCGTCAATCAAGGGGTTTCGCAGCATAGAAACTTCTGATATGTTTTTCCATCCAGACATTAACAGTTTTCAAATATTACCTTGGAGAGAACATAACGGCGTAAATGCAGCAAGATTGATTTGCGATATTTACAATGCTGATGGAACTCCTTTTGAAGGTTGCCCAAGATGTAACCTAAAAAGAGTAATGGAAGCTGCAGAAAAAATGGGATTTTCAATGAATATTGGTCCTGAAGCTGAATTTTTCTTATTCTCAAAAGATGAAAACGGAAATATTACAACAAAAACTCAAGACCACGCAGGATATTACGATGTTGGTCCTGAAGATTTAGGAGAAGATGTTCGTTCTGATATCGTACTTACATTGAAAGAAATGGGATTTGATATCGAAGCTTCTCACCACGAAGTTGCCGACGGGCAACACGAAATTGATTTCAGATATGCTGATATTCTTACTGCTGCAGATAATGTTACAACATTCAAAATAGCAGTAAAAGCGATTGCGGCTAAACATGACCTGCACGCAACATTTATGCCAAAACCAATTTTTGGAATCAACGGTTCAGGTATGCACTGCAACATTTCATTATTTAAAGATGGCAAAAATGCATTTTATGATGAAAATGCAGAATACCAGCTTTCTGATACGGCAAAATACGCAGTTGGCGGTATGTTAAAGCATGTAAAAAGCATCACTGCAGTAACCAACCCTGTTGTAAACAGTTACAAACGTTTAGTTCCTGGATACGAAGCTCCTGTTTACTTAGCATGGTCACTTGCAAATAGAAGTGCCTTAGTTAGAGTTCCAGCAAAACGCGGAGTATCAACTCGTGTAGAATTAAGATCTCCTGATCCGTCTTGCAACCCATATTTAGCATTTGCAGCAATCTTAGAAGCTTGCTTAGACGGAATTAGAAATGAAATAGATCCGCCTGCACCTGTTGAAAGTAATATCTATAAGTTAACATCTAAAGAACGTAAAAAACAAAGAATTGATTCATTACCTGGAAGTTTATCAGAAGCTCTTGAACATATGGACAAGTCTTTAGTCACAAGAGCTGCACTAGGGGATCATATCTTTAAAGAATTTATGACAGCTAAGAAAAAAGAATGGGATTCTTTCAGAACATATGTTTCGCAATGGGAGCTTGATAAATATTTGGAAAGATACTAACAGAAAAAACGCCGAAATCGGCGTTTTTTTAATTCATTTGATCATAAACTCTTCGAACTTCTTTTATATCCTGCCACATATGCCATTTAGGAGACCCTTTTTCTTTACTGTCGTTCCGCAACAAATACGAAGGATGGAATATGGGCATCATTTTAGAAAAATGAGGCCCTTCAAACCACTTGCCTCTAAGTTTAGTTATACCCAATTTTGTATCTATAAAAGAATTCACGGCAACACGGCCACATAAAAGAATAATTCTGGGTTTTAAAATATCAACCTGAGCATTTAAATATTCCCAACATGCAGCTTTTTCTTCAGGTAAAGGGTCTCTATTTTCAGGCGGACGACATTTCAAAGTATTACAGATATAAATATTTTCATTTCGGGAAAACCCGACACAGCCAAGAATTTTATCCAAAAGTTGACCGGCTTTTCCTACAAAAGGTTCACCCTTCTGATCTTCATAATACCCCGGAGCCTCACCAATCAGCATCAATTTTGTATTTGGAACTCCGGCAGAAAATACAGTATTAGTTCGGGAATGACAAAGTGAACATTTATCACACTTTAAACATTTTTCTCGAACATGTGCTAATTGTTCATCAAATTCTGTAGCCATCAACTATACCTCAGGCATCAGAACAGATATTACAGCATTGTTTAATGATAAATGTTTTCTAATAGTATTTTCTAAATCCTCTACAGAAATACTATCTAAATCAGCAAGATATTCTTCTATCAAACTCAAATCATTACAAACAGTCATATAATAACCGATAGTTTCACCAATTTCAGAAACTGTTTCTGCTTGACAAGCAAATCTTGATTTTATTCGTTTTTTAGCCTTAGAAAGTTCTTCTGATGAAATTCTATTATTTAAAAGATTTGCAAGTTCATTCTTAATAAGTTCTAAAGCTTTATCTTTCGATTCAGGTTTAAAATTAGCCTGAATAAAGAAATTACTTCCATCTTTAAACGGATAATTTTCTGTAGCTATTACGTTAAAGATTTTTTCAGGAAGTTTTTCAATAAGATTTTGTTGAAGTCTTGAGCTTGAACCATCTCCAAAAATTATGCTTAAAATATCAAGACAAATAGTTTCTCTAAGTTCTTGAGCTTTAGGACCAAGCCATCCAAACATCAAGTATCCTGTTTGAACCTTAGCTGCCCCTTCCACGTATTTAGTTTCTCGTACAGGAGAATCTATTTCATTCACAGGAAGTTCAGATTCCATACGTTCAGGAAATGTAAATTTTTCGCAAAGAGTATTTAGAACTTCTTCATGGTTAAAATCACCAACAACTATAGTTGTTACATTTTTTGGAGTATAAAATCTTCTGTAATAGTTATCTATATCTTCTCTTGTAACCTGAGAAATAATTTCAGGAGTCCCAATAACATCTCGTTTATACGGGTGAGATGTGTATAGATTTTTATTACATAAATTGTAAACTTTAGTCCAAGATTGGTCTTTACGCATTCTGATTTCTTCAATAACAACGTGTCTTTCACGTTTGTCCGTTACTGTAGAGTCATTGATATCAAATGGAGCGCCAAGTTCTTCAGCAGGGAATATTGGATCCATCATCATATCAGCATGTAAATCTACTGCCAGATCAAAATCTTTATTATCAATACCTTTTGGCAAAGTCACATAATAAAAAGTGTAATCTTTCCAAGTTGCAGCGTTAACAATTGCACCTTTAGACTCAAGAATTCTATCAAATTCACCAACCTTATGAGCATGTGTCCCTTTAAACATCAAATGCTCAAGAAAATGTGAAATACCATTATTATTATCGTCTTCATTTATAGAACCAGTTTTAACCCAAGATGAAATATTAACCATTTCACCTTCTTTATGCGCTAAGACAATTTTATGTCCGTTATCTCTTTCATATATTTCAACATCTCTAGTCAAAAACGGATACTTAACCAATGTTTTATTCATAATAAAAATCCTCTTTATCTTTGATAGGAATATTATAACATAATGCAAAAAGTTTTGTTTAATATATAATTTATGTATGAAAAATATTTTAAACAGTATCAAAGGAACAATTGTAGTATCTGTTCAAGCTATGCCATCTGAACCGCTATATTTGGAAAAATGTATGGCTGCAATGATGAAATCTGTAGTTACAGGTGGCGCAGGCGGATTAAGAGTTGCAGGCAAAAGAGATGTTAAGAACGCAAAGAAATTATTTCAAGTTCCGGTAATAGGTTTAACAAAGCCTAATATTATCCCTAAAAACTGGAAAGAAATAGTTTATATAACTCCAACAATTAAAGATGTTATAGAACTTGTTGAAGCAGGTGCTGATATTATCGCGTTTGACGGAACTCAAAGAAAACGTCCTGAAAATGAAAAATTACAAGATTTAATAAAATATATTCATATAAATAAAAGACTGGCAATGGCAGATATTTCAACATTAGAAGAAGGTATTAAAGCTGCAGAAGCAGGTGCTGATATATTATCAACAACACTTGCAGGATACACTTTAGAATCAGCTTCTTCCCCAACTGATGAACCTGATTTTGAACTATTAAAACAACTTGTAGAACATACAAATTTACCTGTTGTTTTAGAGGGTCGAGTTTGGGAACCTTCACAAGTTGATAAAGCATTTGAACTTGGTGCTCACTGTGTTGTTATTGGTTCTGCGATCACCAGACCTCAACTTATTACAAAAAGATTTGTTTTTAGGAGTAAATAAACTATGAAAAAAGCTTTAGCTATTGATGTTGGAGGTACAAAAATATATAATGCCATAATTAACAAGAATGGCGAAATCATCTCCGAAATAGAAAAACATTCAACTCCAAAAACAATTAAAGAAATAATAACAACATTCAAATCAATAATAAAAAAGCACGAAAACGAAATTGATATTGTTGCGTTTTCAACTTGTGGAGCTGTGAATAACGAAAATACAGGAATAGTAGGTTCTACCGGAAATATTGCAAAAGAATATCCGCAAACAGATTTTAAAGCACTATCAAACAAGCCCGTTTTTGTTGAAAATGATGCAAATTGTGCAGCTTGGGCTGAATATAAAATTGGAGCATCCAAAAACACTAGAGTATCTGTTATGGTTACACTGGGAACAGGGGTTGGCGGAGGCATAATTATAAATGATAACCTCCTAAAAGGACAAAATGGAGCAGCGGGTGAAATGCACTTCAAAATGTACTCCGACAAGCGCAGAAAATGCACCTGCGATTCTTGGGATTGCTTTGAAATTTACGCCTCAGGTACAGGGTTAAAATTAACAGCTGAAGAGCTTCTTAACGATAAAAATGTTACAACTTATGATGTTATTGACGGAGTTAAAAATAACAATAAACAAATGCTTGAAATTTTTAACAGATGGCAAAATGATATTACAAATGGCTTAATCGGCTTAGCTAATATATTTGATCCAGATTGTATTGTATTATCAGGTTCACTTGCTGAATTTGTAAATACGGCAGAAATAGAACATAATGTTAACAACGAAATCGTAACTACTCCTGTAAAAATACATAAAGCAAAAGCCGGAAATTATGCAGGCATGATTGGGGCTGCGCTTCTGGCTCTTTCTAAAGGAGATTGCTAATGGGAAAATCTAAATCCAGAATTTTCAGAAAAGGTATAAATGACCAAATCTCTAAAATTAGCCGAACTGATGCTATATCTGAAGTTGTTAAATACTTAAACCAAAATAATAATAGTGAAGCTCATAATTTGATTACAATGTTTGGTCTATCTGCAGAAGAAATTCTTGAAGCAGGTGCTTCTTATGAAGCAGTAATTGCAATGAAAAACATATTTAATAAATAAAAATCATGAACAAAATAAAAACATTTTTTAAAAATTCTATTTTTTGGTTAGAGTGCGCAAGAGTATATACTCTTCCCATTACAATACTTAGTTGGCTTGTTATTTTTGTATATTCAATAAAACATCATGGAAATATTATAGCCGGACTCATAGCCCTAATAGGAATAGGATTTGTTCATCTTGCAACAAATCTCGCTGATGATTATTTTGATTACGCAATACTAACTAAAGATGATAAGTTTATACAAGCAGCCCAAGAATGTAAATGCAGTTATCTAAAATCAAACAAAGCGACTCTCTCTGAGTTAAGAAATGTCATTATATTATATTTACTTTTAGCCGCATTGATAGGTCTTATTTTGTTTTTATATTCAGGTCCTGCTGTATTCGGGCTGGCTCTGATAGGACTACTAATTGCAATAGGCTATCAAAAACTTTCAACCATTGGAATGGGAGAAATTGCAGTTATTATAGCATTTGGACCTTTAATGTTTGAAGGTGTTTACTATGTAATGACAAAAAACTTCTCTCTTGATGCTTTTATACTATCAATTGCATGTGTATTATTTGTTAATACAATTTTATATGCTCATATGCTAATGGATTTTGATGGTGATGAATGTTCACACAAAACTACACTTTGCCAAAAATTTAAAACAAAAAAAGCTGCACTAAATTTTATTCTGTTTTTCTATATATTAAGCTACATTATCATCAGTATTTTAGCTCAAAATACAGGTAATTATTTTTATTACCTGACATACCTGACAATTCCAATGGTAATAGATCTATACAACTCTCTAAACTTATATAACAAAGACAAAACTACACTGCCCACAATATACCCTTGGCATTATCCACTTGATAATTGGAAAGAAATTAAAAACACAGAAAATGCGCCTTTTTATTTTAGATTTTTCTACTCAAGAAATATCGTTACTGCTTTCATGCTACTAACCTGCATTGCCATACTTGCTAGTTAAAATTATCAAAAATTAAGCATGCATTTTATCTAAATAAGCTAAATTGATTATTTTATTAAGATTTGTTAACTATAAAACAAACCTGTAATGCACTATTTATAGGAGTTTTAAAAATTCATATATATTTAATATATAAAAAATAGCACTTTTTTAAATGCAAAATTTTTTATATATATGTAAGCGATTTGAAAATAATATTAGTAAAAAAGGAGAATATATGGCAAGAGTTTTGATTTCAATGCCTGAAGAGTTTTTAAACAGAATCGATCAGGTTGCAGATGGTGAAAATCGTTCAAGAAGTGAGCTTATCCGTGAAGCTTTGAGAACATATATTTACAAACAAAAAGTAAAAGAATCAACAGGAGCACTCCAAAATGCTAATTTATTAGAGTCGTTGTTGAGTTAATCAATGGTAAGGAAAAAGGCGAAACAGATTTGGGAAACACATTATAGAAGCCCCTGATAATATCAGGGGCTTCTATTTGTTTAAAAATTATGTTAGAACAAAATTTTTATTCTTGTTCAAATTGATCTTTACCAACTGAGCATAATGGACAAGTATAATCTGCAGGTAAATCTTCAAATTTTACATTGTCATTTTCTGCCGGATCATAAACATAACCACATACTGTACATACCCATTTTTCCATAATTAAATGTCCTTTCTTCTTTTACATTCACTACATACACCATGAAATATTATATCACAATTTGTTATATCAAATCCCGTAGCCATACGGGTATTATTAACTAAATCAGGAGCTACTTCTGCAGGAATATCAAATACCTTTTTACATATATTACACATAAAATGGTAATGTTCAAAAGTATTATGATCATAATGTGCAGAATTTTCCAGTCCATCAATTTTTTTTATCATACCTAAATCTGATAATTTATTTAGATTTCGATATAGAGTTGTAATTCCTACATTAGAACCATCGTTCTGCAAAAATCCGAGCAACTGCTCTGCCGTAGGATGAACAGCATTTTCTGTTAATACATTAAGAATTTTTTCTCTTTGCTTAGAATAGTTCATAGAAACCTAAATTGATAACTATTATCATTTTACATAAGCTGGCAAAACATGTCAATTAGTTAGAATTTTGAGCCATTTTTTGTTCAATATCCTTTCTTACTTGATAATCTGACCCTGAACCAATTTTTCTTGATATCAGCATGATTGCAGGGGCAAGAATACCTAAAGCTCCAATACAGGAACCTATATTTTTCCAAATGGCACCTTTTTTAAGTTTCTGAACTGATTTGAAGAAGTCATCCAAAGATTCACCGGAATTTTCATACTGCCCAAAAAGTTTTTCCAATTTTTGCGCTACACCTCTTAAATCATTAAGGTCGATGAATCTTCTTGTATCAACCTTATCTGAACCCTTCACCAATTCAATAACATCAGAATTCTTAGCAAAATCAACGACAAGATTCTTAGTTTCAGGATTTACTGCAAATTTATATATACCAACATCAGAAACATCGGCAGCTTTAAATGCAGCCAAATGCGATTTAATTGAACCATCTTTAAACGAATTTTTTAATTGTTCATCAAAAATCACTCTGGCATCCAAATCAATTGATTTACCCTTCTTATCTGCAACTTTTTCCAGAGCTTTTGCAATCAAAGGTCCTGCAAAATACATGAATGCCCAGAAACTTCCTTCTTTTACAACATAGCCAAAGAAGTCTTGCGGATTTTTAGAATGAGAAAGTCTTTCACCTGTGATAATTCCATCAACAATCATAAGGTTTTTAACAGGATCAAAAATAAAGTCCTGCATTCCGCCAGTGAAAGAAGGATTCTTTTGGCTTACACTATGAACATTTGAAAATGCAGAAGAAAACGGAATATCTTGTGAAGATTGTATATTAAAGCTATCTTTCTGAGCATTCTGCTTATTCAAAATATCTTGTTTAATTTGATTTTCTGTATAATTATGTCTAAATTTAGTTAATCCAAAATAAGAAAGGGCTGTTAATCCAGTAGATAATGCAAATTTTGCTATATTCAATTGTTTAACAGTTTTTTGATTAGCTCCAACTTTTTCTAAACTATCTAAAATAGCTTTTGTTGGGGCAAATTCTTTAGCTGCTTCAAAAATTTTCTGATCTTTCAAAATTCTAACATCGACTGACGGATCAATTTTTGCAGGTTTATACATACAAAAATCTAAAATCTTTTGATATGCAGGAATCCCCCATAACCAAATAGCTTGAGTGCCGAACTCATCAATAAATCTGTCTTTCCCTTCAGCTCTATCTCCGGACATATAAGAAGCTGCAGTTAACCCGCAACTGTTAGCAATATCTTTTATTGCCAATGGAACCTTTGAGCTATTATTTCCTAATGTTGAATATATTGTACTTGCTGTAATTTGTGGTATCATTTTCCTTATCCTTATTGGTAAAATTGCTACAGAATCAACCATGAGCAACATTTACCATTGCTTGAGTATTACAAGCCCCAGATTAAATTCATCAATTTCACGATTGGGGCATTCGCTTTTACAGCAGAGCATCGTCGAATATTTTTATTTTTCATAATTACTACCTTCACCTTTACATTAACTTATCTAAAATTTATTAATTGCTTTTTTGAGTAGGGATTTTAACCTTTTGTAACAAAAAACAAGACCCGAATAATTCAAAGTCTTGTTTTAAAAATCTTTATCCAACACAAACAATGTCTCGTTATTTAAAACAAGCCTTTCAAAAATCGTCTGTTACGTCGGATTTGTATATACATTATAAAAATACCTCATCAATAATTGTATGCTTACAGTAACATAATGTTCACAAAAAATCAATAGTGTTAAATATACAATTAAAAGTTATAACTATATATTATTTATACTCTTGAACTTTTTTACCATAGCGGTCATATTGAGTTACTTTGCCTGAGGAATCTTTTTTATAAAACCCTGTTTTTCTACCGTATTTATCAAAACTTGTAGTTGTTGAGCCGTTTGTTTTGTAAGTTCCAACTTTTTGCCCATAGCGATTATACTCAGTTGTAATGTTACCATTAGTTTTATAAAAACCAGTCTTTCTACCGTATCTATC
>JAAVBM010000078.1 GCA_014803505.1 bacterium
ATCAGCACGAAGGCGTTGTCACAGTTGCGCTCAATCCCGGAACAATCGCTCGGCGGCGCGATCAGCGAACTCGCCGAATCCGGCGGCACGTTCCGCGAAGCCACCCGCGTGATGCGCGAATACAAGAAGCCTACGGAATTGACAAAAGAAGACGTGGAGAAAACTCTCAACCCCGCTCCGAACGCAAATAGCGAGGCGGAAGATGACATAGACCCGTTCGAGATCGAGTCGGAAGGATTGGCACTCTTACACCCGCTCGTTACCGATCCCAACGCAGAAGAAAAATTGAAAAAATTGAAAAAATTGGGCGTTTTTCCCGGCGAAAAAACCGAGACGGGGGGCATAAAAAAATCAACTGGCTACCTTTTCCTTTCGCTTACCACATGGAAGCCGAGCAACAAGCTCCAAGAAGAACTGGTAGAATTCATCACGCCCTTTGCGAACACCGCCTTGCTCCGCGAACAGCTGCTCACATTCATATCCTTTTTGGAAGTCAAGGCGGAAAATTTTTGCGCCAAATATCCAAAGACGATCCCAGTCAAAATATCGTACCCCACACACAACCTTGACGCATCGAGCGGGCACATATCTTGCCAACGAGGTGACGTAATGGATTCGGACATTTTTTGCATTTATTTCAGGGACATACAAGGCGACGCAATGGATATTGTCCGTGACTGCACGGAGGAAAAATGACCGGCAAGTGGACGTACATCGAGAGCGAGACGCTCGCGCAGACAATCGCATTCGACCTCAACACCGGCTGGCTGTTCTGCAAGGACGGCACGCGCTACAGCCCCGCCGAACTGCGCATAATCGCCAGCGGCGGCGCGGACATCGAGCTGCCCCCTGTCGTCCACACCGTCAAAAAGATTTTCGGCGGCGAAATCACCGACAAGGCAAGCCGCCCTCGCGCGCAATACGCAATGCCGGGAAAACGCAAGGACTAAAAATTGATGGACTTCAACCGCTACAAGCACCACCTGCTCGACTACCTCCGCATCCACGGCATCGAAGCCGACCTCGGGCAGGTGCGCTCCTGTCCCTGGCACGAGGATTCCAAGCCGTCATTTTCCGTGTTCACGGGCGACGACGGCTATCCGGCGTTCAACTGCTTCGGATGCGGACGCGCGGGCGACATTTACAACGCCGTGGAATTCTGCGAGGGCGAGACCGACCGCGCCCGTCAGTTCGAGATAATCGAACGGCGATTCGGCGGCGTCGCGCGCACGTTCACACCCGCTCCCAAGCCAAAGCCGACCGCGTTCACGCCCGACCCTGCCGCGCTCGCAAAGCTCACCGCCTGGCTCGAATCCAACCACAAGGCGAACGAATACATACGCGGCTACTTCGACCAGCGCGCGCTCCTAAAGTCCGGGGGCAAGGAATACCATTATCCCACGGAACTTTTCCCCGAAATTTTGTCATATTTCTATTGGTGGCCAGGAAGAAACGCCGCCGAGCGCGCGCTCGGTAAATCCGTCCTTTTTGCGGCGGGCATACCGTGGAACAAAGACGATGAAAAAGAAGAAATGCAAAAACGGCGGCTCGCCTGGTATCACGCGGGTATACTCGCCAAGTCGCCCGAAGGCTTCAAATTATTTTTCATCGCCGACGGAAAAAGCCAACAACGAAACCCAAGGGCGGGGGTGTCATATTTCCCCATTCCCGGCGAACTCCCCCAAGGCGGCACAGTCGTCCTCATGGAGGGCGAAATCGACGCGATAATGTGCCGCGCCGCCGGAATCCCCAACACGTTCAGCATGGGCGGAAAGAGCGGCCTGACCAAAGACCGCATCGCAAAATATATCGTGCCGAAAAAACTTGACGAGATAATCCTGTTCGCGGACAACGACGCGGACGGCGGAGGCCAAAAAAAATTCGGGCTGCTGCCAATCACGCCGCAAGACCACATCCGCGAGACCGTGCCGGACAACCTGCGCAAGATGGGCTACGACGGCGCAATCAGGCTCACCGTCCTGCCGGACGGCTGCGGATTCAAAGACCCCGACGACGCGATCCGCAACGGCCGCACCGACCTCGTGCGCGAAGCGATCGCCAACGCGCAGGACTATATCCCGCCGGAAAAAAACGCCGCCACACCGCCAAAGACGCGGACGCAGACCAATTTCCGCGACCTCACCGAATGGGAAAATGTCCCCGCGAAGTTCCTGCGCTCCTTTTTGAAAAAAATCAAATACGACGAACTCACGGACGACGAGAAACGCCGCGCCGTCACCGCCGCAATCAAGGCTTGCAAGGACGAATCCGCGCCCGCCGACATATCCATTTGGTCGGAATCAGAATTCACCGCAAAAAAAATCATCGAGCTGAAAAAAGAGGACGGCACACCGTTCGACCTCATCGACATCGGAAGCCAGCATGGGGCGACCCCCTACCTTGTCGCCAAACTGGAAGAAATCCTTGTGCCCGCGGCTGAAATCCTCAACGCCATAGACCCGATACCGACCATATTGCCCATCGACTACGAGACGCTTGCCGACACCAAGGAATTCGGCTCGTTCCTGCGCTATTGCGACCACGCCTTCGCGTCCTACGCGCTCGCCCGCGCGCTCAAGGGCAAGCTCATATACATCGACCACGAAGAGGCGAACTACGTCTACACCGGCAACTACTGGACGCGCATTCCGAGCATCGCCACCGAAGCGCATGCCGCGCTCATCAACACGCTGCTCTGCTACTTACGTAAGAACCCCAAAGAGAAGAAGCCCGTGCTCGACTGCATCAAGACCATCGGCTCGAACTCGTTTCGGCAGAAACTTTCCAACGACCTCAACAAAAAGGAAGCCCAGTTCTACCACGACGAAAAAAAGCAGCCCATCCTCTTCGATTCCTACCCCGTCCGCGAGACGATAACGCTGCTCGACGGCGTTCTGGACTTTTCCGGCGACAAAATCGTGTTCCGCAAGGGCAAGCCCGAAGAGTACCGCCTTGTGCCGCTCCCGTACACCGTGCGGCAGATACGCCAGGCAGCGCACCCGGAAACGTTCCTGCGCGCAATCGATCTTGACTTCGACGAGCCGTCCAAGGAGACGCTCGAAAAGAACCCGCAGCGCACCAAGGACACGTTCCTCTACGCGCTGTCGCTCATACCGTCGCGCAACGTCGCCAAGAACTACGTGATTTTTATGACGGGAACGGGCGGCGCGGGCAAGTCCACGATAATGACCGTCATCAACGACGTGTTCGGCTACGAAAACGTGGCGCAGCTCAACGCCAAAGTCCTCATATCGAACAAGAAAAGCTTCGACAACGAGAACGGCCCGTCGCCCGAAATCGCCGAGCTGGAAGGCAAAATGCTCGCCGTCACCATGGAGATCCCGGAAGACGGCAAGCTCAACTCCGACCAGCTCAAGCGACTTACCGGCGGCGACCTCATATCCGCCCGCCAGCTCCGGCAAGGGCTGCACAAATTCCGACCAACCGCGCAGATAGCGATCGTCGGAAACTCGCTCCCCGCGTTCTACAAGCACGATTCCGGCATCATCCGCCGCCTGCTCGTGTTCCATTTCAACGTGGAACACGCAAAGCGCGCGCGGAGCAAGGAACACAAGGCG
The DNA here is from genome assembly GCA_014803505.1 of bacterium. Lineage (GTDB taxonomy): Bacteria > Cyanobacteriota > Vampirovibrionia > Gastranaerophilales > Gastranaerophilaceae > Zag111. Next base: position 3,579 of record JAAVBM010000078.1, read on the forward strand.
CGCTACAAGGGCATCCCGTCCAATTCCGCCAAGCTCGTGGAGCAGATCCGCGCCGAAGCCCCCGGCATCATCCGCCTGCTCGCCGAAAAATACATCGAACTCAAGCGCGACAACGACCTCAACATTCCCACGTCGCAGGAATGCGAGAACGCCAAGTCGCAGTACATCGAGGCGCAGAACAAGGAGACCGACGAATTCTATGAGCAGTGCGTCAAATTCACCCCCGGCGACGACAATGCGTTCATATTCGCCACGGACATGTACCACTGCTACTTGAATTTCAAGGGCTACCAGGAAGGCTCGGCGGAAGCCCTCAAGCAGAAGCAATTCACCTTCTACCTGAAAAAAGACCACCCCGAACTGTGCGGCGGCAACTGGTGCCAGCGTCGCAGGGACGGCGGCAAGCCCGAATGGGGCTTCAAGTTCGTGTCGTTCACCGACGAAGGCAAGGAATACTTGCAGCCCGACTCCGCCTCCGGCCTGCCGTTCACTCCGCCGCCGCAACCCGAAATGCCGCTCGACGACCCGTTCGCCGCGCCGGACACACCGCCTGAATACCCGCCGCCCACCGACGAGGACGGCAACGAAATAGACATTTATTAGGAGGTCTGAAAAATGAAGTATTGGGAGAAGTTTCTACAGGATAAGACAGAAAGGCTTCGGAACGGACTGGAATTTTTAGCTGAAACGGGGCATTGCGGTCGTATCTTATGCGCAAATTGTCCGTTCACAGACGATATTGGCGACTGCAAACAATTAACAATGGCGGAAATGCAAAAAATACTGAAAAAGGAGGTAGAAGAATGATCCGCTTCATTGTCGCCCAAAGGGTTCTTTACGATAATGACTTCGGCTTCAGTCTTGTCGGAGAGCAGTTTACAGACCACTACGCAGACGAAATTCGGCGATGGTGCGCGAAATGCCATGCTGAACTCCGTTATGCGTATGCAGAACGCGAATGCTACATAATTTTCTGCGACAAGTGTCATACAAAGACGCTCGTGCAAGCAAGAAATCCTGCGTCCGCGCTCGACAAAGTAGGGAGCAAAAAATGCTGATATTCCCGCTGAAAAAAGAATGGTACGAGAAAATCCGCTCCGGCGAAAAGACGGTCGAGTACCGCGAGGTCAAGCCGTACTGGTCACAGAGGATTCTCATATTCACGGGGATACCAATGCCATTCTTCCGCAATATTGAATTCTTCCCTTCCCGTTGCCCTGATTGCATACTGCGCCTCGGCTACACGAAGCGGCAGATGACGGCGGACATCACCAAGATTGAGGTCGTGGACGGCAAGGACACCGACCTGCGCGTGGACAAGCCCGTCTACGCGATACATCTTGCGAACGTGAGGGAGGAGATATAATTTGTACTATTTGTTCATCACAAAAAAAATTGAGGCGTTTCCGGCTAACATTGTCAACGGCATCCTGCTCGTTCTTGGTACGCTGATATTGAATGCGCTCCCAATACACGAACTGATTAAGATAGCCGTCGTGCTTGTCGTGAACAGGTTGTGCGGCGCGATAGCGGAGTATATCTTCGTTGTTGCAAAAAACGCGTTGCGTGTGCGGCTCTGTTTGCGGCTTGGCATTGAGCCGACCGAGAGGAACATTGCAGTGATGTAATCGCTTGAGTACCAGTCAGTATAAGGAAAAACGTGAATGAAAATCTACGCCACGGACGACCAACCGCTCACCATCGCGGACACGCTGCACGAGAAGCGGGGCAAGGACGAAATCATAATAACCACCTACGCCTTGCCCGACGGCGAGTCATACACCTACAGCATCCAGTGCCGCCTCGGCAGGTTCGTCCGGGCAGCATACCCGCACAATCACCCAGCCCCCCTGCGCAAAGATGACGTGCTGAAATCCGCCGTCAGCACCCTGCGCCAGTGGACGCGCACAAGCCGCGCCACAAAAGACCGATTGCGCCAGTTCGACCTGACCAACGTAGGGCAGCTGGAATTGGAATTCTAGCGAATGCGCTGCCGCCTCATATAGCGGTCGAGCGTCACCCATGCCACGCCAAGCTCACAGGCGATCTCCGACTTCGACCGACCGTTCCTGCGCTCGCGCCGTATGAATGCGCCCTTGCCGGTCAGCTTGTAGCGGTGCGGCGTAATGCCTTTCGGTCGCCCCAGCTTTTTCCCCGCCCGCTCGGCACGGATAAGCCCCGCCTTCGTCCGCTCGCTTATGAGCTGCCGCTCGATCTCCGCCGAAAGCCCGAACGCGAACGCCAGAACCTTCGACTGAATGTTATCGCCCAGCTCATAGCCCTCTTTTATGGCGCGCACCTGTACGCCCTTGTCAAGGAAAGCCTGCAAGACGTTCAGTATCATCATCAGCGACCGTCCCAGCCGCGATATTTCCGCCACGACAACCACGTCGCCCTCCCGCACTGACTCCATCAGCGATCCGAGCCGCCGCTTGTGCGGATCGCGCGTCCCACTTACCGTCTCCTGCACCCACCGCACATGCGTAAGCCCATGCTCCCTGCAATACCGCCGGATCTCAATCCTCTGGTTCTCAACCGTCTGCTTCCCCGTGCTGACGCGGATATATCCGTATACCATAAAGCCCCTGAAAAATAATCGGACGTTTTG
>JAAVBM010000079.1 GCA_014803505.1 bacterium
ATGATATAGATATCGTTATCTCTGATATTATGCGCCAGATTGGTGTTCCTGCTCATATTAAAGGTTATCAGTATTTAAGAACATCTATTAAGCTTTGCGTTGAGGATTCTGAAATGCTTGGTTCGGTAACAAAACTTCTTTATCCTACTGTTGCGAAAATGTATAGTACAACTTCTTCAAGAGTGGAACGCGCAATCCGCCACGCTATTGAAGTTGCTTGGGATAGAGGCGATGTTGATGTCCTTTCCTCCTATTTCGGTTATACAATTCAATCTCAAAGAGGTAAGCCTACAAATAGTGAGTTCATCGCAATGATTGCAGATAAGCTTAAACTCTCTATGCGTCAGGGCGCATAATATAATGATATAAATTAACAATACTGCCGATATCTTTTGTCGGCAGTTTTTTATTTAAAAATAGTTGAATCGTACTTAAAATAGCGGATATACAATATATAGTAGTTAACGTAACATTATACACTATATACGCCTTTGAAGCGTCCTTGTGCAAATTTACAGAAATTTTTTGAAAAATATTGTAAGAAATTACAAATTTTATTACCAAAAAGTCTTGACAAGGCGCTTAATATATAATATAATAGCCAAGCGTGTGGAAAAGCGTAATTATATATTTTATATATGAGTGCCTATTTCTGCACATCCAGATATGCGTTGATGCCGGAGGTGGCGTTCAGTGTGTTTGCTTGCACTGAATGGGAATTTCGGCGGAGTATGTCCGATTTTAAACCGGGCGAAATCATACCAGTATTCAGCTACCCGCAGGTGACTTGCGAACATCTGTAGTCTGTGGGGATAAGTCTGCGCCCGAATGATATTGCGTCATTCGGTTTTTAAAAGAGCGGGTTTGAAACACACGGCAGGGTGGTAAGAAACAGCTGGTAAAGTATCGCACCAATATTTTTCAGGAGGAAAAGTAAATGGCAGCAAGCAAAGTTAAGATCCGCATCAGACTTAAGGGCTATGATCACAATCTTGTTGATCAGGCTGCGGAGAAAATTGTTGAAACTGCAAAGAACACCGGTGCTCAGGTTAGCGGTCCTATCCCGCTCCCAACTGAGAAAGAGGTTGTAACAATCCTTCGTGCTGTTCATAAGTACAAGGACAGCCGTGAGCAGTTTGAACAGAGAACACACAAAAGACTCATTGACATTCTCAGACCTTCAAACAAAACAGTTGAAGCTTTGACAAGTCTTGAGCTCCCGGCTGGCGTAGATATCGAAATTAAATTATAATCGAGTCGTAACGCGGTCGAGGTCAAGTTGGGAAACCAACCAATAACCAAGGAGGAAAAAATATGAAAAAAGGTCTAATCGGTAAGAAAATCGGCATGACCCAGATTTTCACTGCTGAAGGAAAAGTTATTCCTGTAACAGTTGTTGAAGCTGGTCCATGCGTAGTTACCCAGAAGAAGACAATGGAGAACGATGGCTACGAAGCAGTTCAGGTTGGCTTTGGCGATGTTAAGGTTAGCAAAGTAAACAAGCCAATGAAGGGCCACTTCGATAAGAACGGCGTTGCTCCTAAGAAAACACTTAAAGAGTTCCGTCTTGACGATTGCTCAGCTCTTAATGTTGGCGATATCATCAAGGCAGACACATTCGCTGAAGGCGAAATCGTGGATGTTAAGGGAACTTCAAAGGGCCACGGAACAGCTGGCGCAATCAAGCGTTGGAACTTCTCAAGACTCCGTGAAACTCACGGTACAGGTCCTAATGCAAGACATCAGGGTTCACTCGGTGCTTGCTCAAGTCCTTCAAGAGTATTCAAGGGCAGAAAAATGGCAGGTCATTACGGTCACGAAACAGTAACAATTCAGAACCTCACAGTTGCTAAGGTTGATGCAGAAAACAATCTTATCGCAATTAAAGGCGCTATCCCTGGTCCAAAGGGCGGAATTGTTGTTATCGCAGACGCAGTTAAAGCTTAACGAAAGGAGAGATAAATAATGGCACAGGTTCAGGTTTATAACCAGGAAGGTCGTAAGACTTCAAAATTAGAACTTGCAGATTCAGTATTTGGTATTGAGCCAAATAAGAATGCAATGCATCTTGCAGTTGTCAGCTATCTTGCTGCACAGCGCCAGGGCACACAGTCAACTCTCACTCGTTCAGAAGTATCTGGTGGCGGTGCTAAGCCTTGGAGACAGAAGGGTACAGGTCGTGCTCGTCAGGGTTCAACAAGAAGCCCACAGTGGACACACGGCGGTATTGCTCTTGGTCCTAAGCCAAGAAAATATAAAGTAGCTTTAAATAAGAAAGTTAAGAGACTTGCTATGAAGTCTGCACTTTCAAGCAAAGTTGCTGAATCAGAAATGATGATTCTTAATAAATTAGAGCTTGAAGAAATCAAAACTAAAGTTATGGTTGATGTTTTCGCAAAGCTTAAAACAGGAAAGAAAGTTCTTCTTGTTCTTCCTGAAAACAACGATGTAATCTACAAGAGTGCTCGCAACATTGAGGGCGTTAAGGTAGTTACAGTAAACACACTTTGTGTTTATGATATTCTTAATTGCAACAACATTGTTGTACTTAAGGATGCAGCAAAGAAAATTGAGGAGGTATATGCATAATGAAAACTGCTCAGGATATTATTCTTAAGCCAATCATTACTGAAGAGTCTATGACAGGTATCATGGTAAAGAAATATACCTTCAAGGTTGCTAAGGATGCAAACAAAATTGAAATCGCAAAGGCTATTGAAACTGTTTTCCCTGGAGTTAAAGTTCAGAAGGTAAACACAATGAATGTTCGTGGTCATGAGCGTCGTCAGGGTATCCACAGTGGCTACACTCCATCTTGGAAAAAGGCTATTGTAACTCTTACAGATGATTCAAAAGAAATTGAATTCTTCAACGATATGATGTAATCATAACCCTTATATATAATAGTATAGCGAAAATGAGAATATTTCGGATGATGAGGTATGATGAGTGCCATCTCATCGCAAAGTTATCCGGAAAGGAGAAATAATTATGGCAATAAAGAATTATAAGCCGACTACTCCTTCTAGAAGAAATATGTCGGTTACAGATTATTCTTCCCTCTCAAAAGTTGCTCCTGAAAGATCTTTGCTTGAACCACTCAGCAAAAAATCAGGCCGTAACTCTTACGGAAGAATTACTGTTCGTCATCGCGGTGGCGGAAACAGAAGAAAATATCGTGTTATCGATTTCAAAAGACAGAAATTCGATATTCCTGCAGAGGTTAAAACAATCGAATACGATCCAAACCGCTCAGCTCATATTGCTCTTATTCAGTATGAAGACGGTGTAAAGAGCTACATCATTGCTCCGGAGGGTCTTAAGGTTGGCGCAACAGTTGTTGCTGGCCCTAATGCAGATATTGTTGCAGGTAATGCTCTTCCTCTTAAGAACATTCCTGTTGGTACAATCGTTCACAATGTAGAGCTTTATCCTGGCAGAGGTGCTCAGCTTGCTCGTTCAGCAGGTAACAGCGCTCAGCTTATGGCTCTCGAAGGTCCATATGCACTCCTCAGACTTCCTTCTGGCGAGCTTCGTAATGTTCCTTGTGATTGTATGGCAACAGTTGGTGTTGTTGGTAACACTGACCACGCAAATGTTAAAATCGGTAAAGCTGGCCGTAAGCGTAATATGGGCTGGCGTCCAACAGTTCGTGGTTCTGTTATGAACCCGAATGACCATCCACACGGTGGTGGTGAAGGTAAGTCACCAATCGGTAGACCAGGACCTGTTACTCCTTGGGGTAAACCTGCTCTTGGTTATAAGACACGCAATAAGAAAAAAGCGTCTAACAAGATGATCGTAAGACGCCGCAACGGCAAATAAGAAGAAAGGAGAAGATTAAATGAGTAGAAGTACTAAAAAAGGACCTTATGTAGAAGCTAGTCTTTACAAAAAGGTTGAGGCTCTTAACGAAAAGGGCGACAAGCAGGTTATCAAAACCTGGTCAAGAAGTTCAACAATCTTCCCTGAATTCGTAGGACACACATTTGCTGTTCACGACGGAAGAAAGCATGTTCCTGTATATGTAACAGAGGATATGGTTGGTCATAAGCTCGGTGAGTTTGCTCCAACAAGAACATTCCGCGGCCATGCAGGCGCAAAAACATCAAGATAAGCGAAAGGAGATTTAAACTATGGAAGCAACAGCTAAAGCAACATACGTTCGTATATCTCCACGCAAGGTGCAGATTGTGCTTGATTTAATCAGAAATCAGCCTTGTGATAAGGCAATGGCTATTCTTCAGTACACACCAAAAGCTGCAACAGAGCCTCTTATGAAGCTTCTTAAATCAGCTATGGCAAACGCTGAGAATAACAATAATATGGACGTATCAAGATTATATGTAAGTTTCTGCAATGTAACTGCAGGCCCAACTCTTAAGAGAATTCAGCCAAGAGCTCAGGGCAGAGCTTACAGAATTAATAAAAGAACATCACACATTACCATTACCGTTAAGGAAATGGAAGACTAAGCAGGAGGAAAAGTTAGATGGGACAGAAATGTAATCCAACCGGTTTAAGAATCGGTGTTATCAAAAACTGGGACTCCCGCTGGTATGCAAAAAAGGGTGACTTTGCAAATACTCTTATTGATGATCATAATCTTCGTGAGTATCTCCTTGACACTCTTAAGAGCGCAGGTGTTCCAAAAGTAGAAATTGAAAGAGATGCTAAGCGTGTAAGAATCAACATCCACTGCGCAAAGCCAGGTATGGTTATTGGTAAGCAGGGTGCTGAAATCGAAAAGCTTAAGGCTATCTGTGCTAAGAAATTAGGTAAGAGCGTTGATGAAGTTTTCATTAACATTATCGAAATCAAGCAGCCGGACCTTAATTCTATTCTCGTTGCTCAGAGCATCGCAACACAGCTTGAAAAGCGTGTTTCATTCCGCCGTGCAGTTAAGCAGGCAATCCGTAATACAATGAGACTTGGTGCTCGTGGTATTAAGATTCAGGTTTCAGGCCGTATCGGCGGAGCAGAAATTGCTCGTTCTGAAACATATAAAGAAGGCACTATCCCACTTCAGACAATCCGTGCTGATATCGATTACGGCACAGCAGAAGCTGCTACAACTTATGGCCGTATCGGTGTTAAAGTTTGGATCTATCAGGGCGAAGTTCTTCGTGAGTCAAGAAATAAGGCTCCAAGAAGAAGAACAAATAACAATCGCCGTAGGGATAATCGTAAGGAAGGAGGAAATCAGTAATGCTCTTACCTAAGCGTGTAAAACACCGTAAGCAGCACAGAGGTCGTATGACCGGTGAGGCTACAAGAGGAAACAAAGTAACATACGGTCAGTTTGGTCTTCAGGCTACAGAGCCTGCATGGATTACAGCCGCTCAGATAGAGGCTGCCCGTGTTGCCATGACTCGTTACACAAAGCGTGGCGGTCAAGTTTGGATTAAGATTTTCCCTGACAAGCCAATTACAGCAAGACCTGCCGATACTCGTATGGGTAA
>JAAVBM010000080.1 GCA_014803505.1 bacterium
AATCCCAGATGGGCTGTTGTTATAGAATCTTTTGAGGTTTATCCTTGTGCATCTGTTCCAGAGAGAAGAAAGTCTATTGAGCATTTAATTCGAGTTATAAAATCTGATTTGCAAAGGGAAGCTGACGAACAGCGTGAAGAGCAGGAAATGCAGGTTCAAAGAACAAAACATCCTTCTGAGGTTGATGTTATGTATATTAAAGGTGTTGGGCCAAAAGTTGCTGCTAAATTTAATAAACTGGGGATTTTTACTGCTCAAGATTTGATGATGTATTTCCCTAAAAAACATATTGATTACTCTTCAAGGACACTTATTAAAAACTTAAGAGAGGGGCAGACTACGACTGTTTTTGGGTATATTAAATCTGTGTCATCATTTAATACAAAAAATAATTTATCAGTAACACGTGTGGTTATTGCAGATGAGAGCGGAAGATTCGAACTAAGCTTTTTTAATGCAAAAGGTAATCGATATTTATTGGAAAGAATGAAGGCTCAATTCCCGCAGAATGCAGGAATAATGGTTTCCGGAGTTGTAAAACTAAATAATTATAGCGGTCAATTAACAATGGATAAGCCTACATATTCCATAATGACAGGTGAATTCCTTGAAAACTCTGATTCTAATTTAAATATGGCACGTATTGTTCCAATTTATACCGTGTGCGAAAATTTGAGTATTAAAACTTTGCGCAAAGCTATATTTAATGCTGTAGAACTTTATAAAAATGATATTAAAAATATTATTCCTGATTTTATTCGTGAAAGATTAGGAATTATGGAGAAAAAAGACGCTGTATATCAAATTCATTTTCCTGATTCTATGGATAAATTAGAACACGCAAGATTTTCATTGATTTTTGAAGAATTATTTTTAGTTCAGTTAAAACTTATCAGATTACGTGAAAATACAGCAAAAAATACGTTATCATATGCTTTACAGGTTCATGAAGATGGATTGGTTCAAAAATTCATAAAGGGGTTGCCATTCGAACTTACATCTGGGCAAAAACAGGCTGTGAATGAGATTTTGCAGGATATGAATTCTGATGTCCCAATGCAAAGACTTTTACAGGGTGACGTGGGTAGCGGAAAAACTGTTGTTGCAACAATTATGCTTCTTGCTGCAATTGAGAATGGTTATCAAGGTGCAATTATGGCTCCAACGGAAATTCTTGCTCAACAACATTATAATAATCTTGTTCAATGGCTTACACCGTTAGGTCTTAGTGTAGGGTTGTTTTTAGGAAGTCATGGAAAAAAGGTCAGACAACAATTTGAAACTGATTTAAAAAATGGTCAAACACATATTGCTGTTGGTACTCATGCACTAATTCAAGAAAATGTTGAGTTTAATAATCTTGGTGCAATTGTTGTTGATGAACAGCATCGATTTGGGGTTAAGCAACGAAATGTTCTGAAAAAGAAATCGCAAAACCCTCAAATGCTTACAATGACAGCTACTCCAATTCCTAGAACTCTTGCACTTACTGTTCATGGAGATTTGGATTTGACGGTAATTAATGAATTACCAAAAGGCAGAAAGCCTATCAAAACTGTTCTAACCGGTTCTCATAAACAAGTCTGGGATTTAATTAGACGAGAGGTTAACGAGGGTCGCCAAGCATATATTGTTTATCCATTAATTGAAGAGAGTGAAACTCTTTCTGCAAAAGCTGCAACTATTGAAGCTGAAAAACTTCAGGCCGAAGTATTCCCAGAATTTAAGGTTGGATTGTTGCATGGCAAACTTAAAAATGATGAAAAAGATGAGGTAATGCGTGATTTTAAAGAGCGTAAATATGATATTTTAGTTTCCACTACTGTAGTTGAAGTCGGTGTTGATGTCCCTAATTCTACAGTAATGGTCATTGAAAACGCTGAACGTTTCGGGCTTTCACAACTTCATCAGCTTCGAGGTCGTGTCGGAAGAAATAGTCTTCAATCATATTGTGTTCTTATTACATCTTCAAGATCGCAGGAAACCCGAGAACGCTTGGGTATTATGGTTGAAACTAATGACGGTTTTGTGATTGCCGAAAAAGATTTACAACTCCGAGGTCCTGGGGAATTTTTAGGTACTCGTCAATCCGGTTTACCTGATTTGATAATTTCTGATATTGTACGCGATGCAAAAATTCTTGAAATTGCGAGAAATGAAGCAATTGATTTTGTGAAAAATTATAATATAGATGATTTTCCTGCATTGAAAAATGTTACATCCTTGGAAATGTTTACAGGCTTGGATATATAAAACTAAAGGGGACGCAGATTCTTTTAATCTGCGTCCCCTTTTTAAATCTAATATAAATTAAATTATTTGTTGTTTACTACATAAGAACCTTTAGAAAGACTTTGAGCAACTTCAATTGCTTTTTTCAATTGAGCGTCATTTTTATTTTGAATGTCTTCGTCTGTAAGTTCTACCACAATATCAGGAGTAATACCTTTTTTGTGAATATCTGTACCGCTTGGAGTTAGATATTTTTGGATAGTAATATTTATACCTGCACTGTTTGGAAGTTTGTTAATTTCTTGAACTAAACCTTTACCAAAAGATTGAGTACCTATAAGTACAGCTCTTTTGTTGTCTTTCATTGCCCCTGAGAAAATTTCACTTGCAGAAGCTGAACCTTTGTTAAGTAGAACAACAAGAGGTTTTGTAGTGAGAACTCCGCGAGAAGCTTTTTGAGTTTCTTTGTATCCATCTCTATCAACAGTACTTACAATAGCTCCGCCATCAAGGAACATATCAGAGATATAAATTGCATTACTCAATAAACCGCCCGGATTTGAGCGAAGATCTACGATAAATGCTTTTTTGTTAGGTGAATTATTTAAGATTTCTGCAAATTCTTTTGAAGCATTTCTGCTGATGAAAGAACTCAATCTGATATAGCCGATATCATTAGGCATTGTTATATTGTCAGGAACCTTTTGTGAAATAGATTTGATTTCTATTTCTGCACGAGTAATTGTATAACTTTTTGGTTCTGAGTCTTTACGTTTAACAACAAGAGTAACTTGAGTACCTTCTTCGCCGCGAATTTGGTCAGCAGCTTTGTCAACGGTTATACCTTTTGTACTTTTCCCGTCAATAGAAAGGATTTCGTCATCAGCCATAAGACCTGCTTTTTCAGCCGGAGTATCCTCAATTGGTGCAATAACCATCAATTTGCCGTCTTTTACACCAATTTGAATCCCGATACCTTTTAACGAACCTTTGATTGAACCGGTTTCATCTGCAAATTCTTTCGGATCAAGAAATTTTGTATATGGGTCATTCAAGCTGGCAACCATTGTGTCGATTGCAACATAAGCATCTTCGTCAGTTCTGATTACATTGTCGTATTTGTGACGCCATTTACTCCAATCTTGTTCGTTATTTGTTTGGTCAACGTATTTTGAATTGATAAGTCGCCAAACATTATCGTACAACTCAATAGGAGTTGACGCTTGTACGTTGGATCTTACAACCCATCCAAATATAACTATAAACAAACCAAGGAATATAATACTTTTTTTCATTATTTTTCTCATTCTTACCTAAACCTCCAATAATTCCTTCTGTATATCAAGACGAAACTTATTGAAAAAAGTTTCCGCCAATTAATAAAGGATTATTACTGAGCCTATATTAACACATATAAAAAAAAATGTGAAATTTTTCATTCCACATTCCTTAGTTTGTTGTATAAAATTATTTATGATCAAATTGTAAAAGTTTGAAACCTGATTGTTTTTTCGGTAGAAGCTCAGGTAATTCATAGCATTTAATACATCTGGCTTCATAAGTTTCATCTCCGCCAATCATGATTAGAGGTGAATTTTTATCAGCAGGTTTTCCATCAATCAATCTTTGAGTTCTTGTGGCGTGTTCGCATCCGCATTTCATACAAACAGCGTGAAGTTTGTCAACTTTTGTTGCGATGCACATTAACTCAGGCATTGAACCAAAAGGTTCAGCTTTGAAATCTAATTCCAAACCGGTACCAATAACTTTTTTGCCTTCGTTCATCAATTGAGTAATAACTTTTCCGATATTAGAGTCGAAGAATTGTAACTCATCGATAGCAACTACTTCAGCGTCTCTAACCGCACTTAAAATTTGTACGGAATGTTTGATTTTTATTGCATCAAGCCATAATCCGTTACGAGATTCAATATAATCACCTTTAGCTCTGGTGTCTACGTCCGGAGATATAACTTTAACTTTCTTTTTAGCAATAATACATCTTCTTATTCTGCGTAAAAGCTCTTCTGTTTTTCCGCAACTCATAGGACCTGTAATTAATTCAAAACTATATCCGTCCATTTCCCTTCAATTTCTCCCAAAATATATATGTTCAACTTACACTTATTATAGAACTTAAAATTTAAATTTTAAAGTAAATAATTATTAAAAAAATGGCATGCTCAAAAAGCTTAATGTATGTAATAATTTGAGTCTTTAGTTACAATTTTGTCTTTAAGTTTTTTGAAACCAGCACCATAGAAATATCTTAACTGTTCAGGGAATTGTTTATTAACATCTAATAAATACATGTCGTGAACAATGAATTGTTTAACTAAAAAAGCAACATCTTTGTTTTTGGTCCAAACAACGTTTGATTCTATTTTGCCAAAGACGCTTTCTGTTTCATCTGATAGAATGTAAATCAGTCTGCTACCTAGGGAGAATTCTATTTCTTTTCCTCCGTCGTGTGGGTAAACAAGTCCGAATGGTGCTGAAAAATTGTCATAACCTACAATTTTGATATCAACCCCTCTGTCGTATGCATTTAGTAAAGTTTGTTCAAGATGTTTGAAATCGTTTGACCAGATTTCTAAATAGATAGATTTTTTAGTATTCTTGATAACTTCTTTGAGTTTTTTAAGAATAGTTTCATAGCCAGAAACAGAGTGAATAGGTTCATTGTAGTCTTCTTTAACGTCAGGCAATTTCTTTTCTAAATAATCAATAGTAGAATTTATTTTACGTTTGAATCGCTGAGTTAATTCTTTAGGTGATATTGGCGTATATTTTTGAGGTTTGTCATCTGTGGAGAATGCTATTTTAGCAGAAACCAGAGATTTCAAAGCGTCATAGGCTCTGGATTGAGGAATATCTGCAATTTGAGCGATTTCATATCCTGTAGCGGGATATTTTTTCAGTAACGCCAAATAAACTTTTGCTTCATAAGAGTTAAATCCTAATTCTTTTAACTTTTCAAGAACATCATCCATACAAGGATTTTAGCAAAAATTTTCTATTGATGCAATATTTCAAAAAGAGAAGAGCGGAGACTACATTGTAGTCTCCGCTCTTCCAATTGGCTTGAAGTTGAAGTTTATTATTCTTCTTCCTCTTTACGTTTTTGTTTTTGTTTATCGATATCAGATTGAGCTGTGTCTTTATCATATCGTTTTTCACCTGTCCAAGTTCTTTGTTCTTCTTGGGTTTCATATGCGGTGAAGGTATCTCTGTCATATCTTGAAGCTTCACCTTTATCTAGAGGGCGATTGTTTTTACCAACTGTAGTTTTGTAAGTTTCTTTACTCATATCTCCAGCTACATATGTTTTGTCACCAACTTGGATTTCAGGGAAGACCATTTTTCTGCCAACTTTAAGGTTATCACCTTGGTGGTAGTTGTTTGCTTCAGCCCACGCTTTGTATAATTTTTGGAATGGTGAGTTAGGATTTTTGCTGTATGGAACACCATAGAATGCTTGAATCATACCTGCAGGAGCGTCACCACGTTTTACTGTATATGTTGGAAGATCTTCTTTGCCTTTATCGATACCGTAGTCGTATGGTTTTTTATTAACAACTGGTTCAGGTTCAACAATTGGTTCTGGCTCAACAACTGCTTCTGGTTTTGGTTTTTTCAATTCCATTTCGTTAAGAGCTTTTAGACCGGCTAATACACCTGTTAATTCTCTTTGGTTCAACTTGCCGCCTTTTTCGATTTGAGCTTCAAGTAAAGCCAGTTTGATATGTTTTTGAGTATCTGCATCTAAACCAAGTTCAGGATCAAATTCGAAATCTTTAATCTTTTGCATGATTTCTCTATTACCTGTTTTCTTGCCAGCGAACCAGTCTCTGTTTTTCAAGCAATTTGGATCTTCTAATGCATCAGCAACAGTTTTACCTTTTTCTAGGATTGTACCATCGTGGTTAAGTACGTGTTTCAAACCTTTTGTAGATAAGTCATATACGCTATAACCTAATGCTAGTGCACCTAAGTAATCACCAACACCTTTTTTAGGTTTTTGACCCGGTACTTCAACTTCGCCATTTTTAACAACATCAGGATCTTTAGTAGTTGTTGTGCTTGACCAAGACTGTTCATCGTGTTGAACAATTGTACCATCAGGAAGAGTTACATCAGTAGCTTCATAGAAGTTATCTACAGTTGTGTGTGTATTTCCTGGGATAACATAGCTGAATGCTGCTGTTATTGCGCTAGTTGTACCACCTGTCATCAAGTTTGTAGTTAATGCTGCAGCTGTTGTACCTGCACCAAGAACTCCGCCGATAGTATGTGCTAACCAAGTTTTATCTTTTTTATAGTCAATGTTTAAGCCTTTCAAGAAGTCTTTAACATCACCTGTTTTTACACCAAGTTCTTTTGCAACTGTTTCTAATTCTGTTCTGTCACCTTTGTCACCTGTAACAGATACCATACCTCTTGCAAGAGCTTGAGCATTTTCGATATTGATACTTCCATCGTCATTTAAGATAGGGAAGCCTTTTTCTTTACCGATATCATTAAGTTTTTGAGCTACTGCAAAACCTTTTTCTGACATTACTTGAGCTTGTGGACGTTTTTTATCCCAATCGTCGCCGAGTTGAGCTTTTTGATGTTCTAAAGCTTCTTTTGCAGTCATTTCTTTGCCATCAATGTTATAAGTTTGTCCTTCAACATAAACTGTATTTAAGTTTAATTGACGAGTAATATGTTCAGCGTTTTTACGGTTAGATTTTGCAATACCGCCGGCATTAGTATTGATACCGAGGTCTTCTTTTACTTCTTTCTTTTCGTCCATTTTTTCGAACTGAGTCTTCATTTCAGTCAAACCTTCACGGGTATTGATTGTTCTAACAGCATCTTGACCAACCATTCTATCTGAAGCTTCTTTTTCAGCTTTTGCGGCTTTTGCTTCAAATTCAGGTCTTGCGGCATCTATTTCATCAGATAATTGCTCCATGAATGGAGGTTTGCCAATGCCTTCTTTTTCAAATACTCCGGCTTTTTCTAATTTTAAATAATATTGAGCAGCAGTTTTTAAGTTGCCACTATTAACAGCATCAGTCATACCAAAAACTAAATCACGGTTTGCTTTATCTGTACCTAGTTGACCAACAACATCACCTGCGTACTTGTTGTTTTTAGCAGTTTCAGTTTGTTGTTTATTTGCAGCTTTTGATGCTTGTTGTTTTTCAACGTCAGCTTCTGTTGCTGGTTGTTGGGTATTACCTAAGTTAACTTCGTCTTTTTGTTGACTTTGAATTTGTAAGCCTTGGATTTCTTGTGCTAGTTTGCCCGCTTCTTCTGTTTTGCCTGCTAGCATTAGATCTGCATATTGAGCTTTTAATGCTGCAAGTTGTTGTGCATTATTTGCACCGTTCACACCTTGTGTACCCATCTTTTCTGTCCTTTCTTTCTCTTATAGAAAACTTGTACTTTATTCACTATGTTTTTATAAACGTTTTTTTTGATTCAAAATTGATTAATGTTTATAGAAATTGTATATACTTTATATTTAAAATCCTTATATTACACGTATTTGAGATGTGTTAAGAAATGTTAACAATTTCTGTTTTAATCCCTTTCAAACCGAATAATTCGGTTACGTTGGCTTACCTCTTACACTGATTGAAGTCATCTTTTACCTTTCTACATGTCCTTAGTAACCTTTACACGCATGTGTATTCGGCATTTGCGGCTTACGACTTTAATAAAAATTTTGTTAAATGGGGGTTGTTTTGTTGAAATGTACTCATAATGCTTGTTTTAAGTGCTTTACAAAACTTTATAAAAGATGTTAGTTTTATGTTTTTTGTTGATTTTCTCTGTTGTAGCATTTTTGTATTATAATTTTTTTATGAATATTTTACAGGAATTTGATACTATAGCTGCTATTTCAACACCACTTGGTACAGGTGGAGTCGGAGTTATTCGTATATCCGGCGAAAAAAGCTTTGATATAGCTCTTAGAATATCTGACAGACAAACTCTTCCGGCCGGAAAAATTTGTCACGGATGGATTTTGGATGATGATAATAAAATTGATGAAGTTGTCATTCTGCCTTTTAAAAATCCTAACAGTTATACAGGCGAAGATGTTGTTGAGATTCAATGTCACGGCGGGGTTAATGTTGTAAGAAATATTCTGGATGTTGTGTTGAGAAATGGTGCAAGAATTGCTGAGCGTGGGGAGTTTACCAAACGAGCTTTTCTTAATAAAAAATTAGATCTTTCGCAAGCCGAAGCTGTTGATGATTTGATTCATGCTAAAACTTCTAATTTTGCCATTCAGTCAGCAAAGAATTTGTCAGGAGTCTTGGCTGCTAAAATTAACGAAATCAAGGGTGACATATTCGAAACTACTTCTCGAATTGTTGCGGGGATAGATTTTCCTGAAGATGTTGCTGAGCCTGAATATTCATATCTTATTGAACGTTTTGGCAACTCTTTGCGTGAAATTAACAGAATTTTAGATTGTGCAAAATCTTCAGATATTCTTCGTCAGGGGATAAAAGTTGCGATTGTCGGCAGACCTAATGTCGGTAAATCTTCTCTTTTTAATGCTCTTTTGAATTTGGATAGGGCAATTGTTACCGATATTGCGGGTACAACAAGAGATATTATCAAAGAAAATCTTGATCTCGGTGTTGCTGTAACGCTTATTGATACTGCAGGTATCCGAGAAGATGAAAATATTGATAAGGTCGAAGAAATCGGTATTGAATATTCTAAACAATCTGCTCAGGATGCAGATTTAGTATTGTTCTTATATGATTCGAATTCAGGATTAACTGAAGAAGATCGCGAAATTTTCGACATAATAAAAGATAAAACCCATATCGTTGTCGCTAATAAAGTGGATTTATTGAATGGAAATGTGTTGCAAGAAGAATTCCAAAATACTGTTAAGCTTTCTACTTATTCAAAAGACGGGTTAGATGTGTTAAAATCTCGTATGAAAGAGATTGTATGTGATTTCTCTCCTGAAGATACAGAATTCATTACAAATAAGCGTCAGCAATCTTGCTTGCTTCGTTGTAAAGAAAGTTTAGAGCGTGCATTATTTGCAGCTGAACAAGAAGAACTTCAAGACATGATATATATTGATTTGAAATCAGCATTACTTTCACTTGATGAAATTACAGGTGAAGTTATTACTGATGATATTTTAAATAATATTTTTGACCATTTCTGTATTGGTAAATAGTTTTACGAATTGAAGTTTTTATATTTGTAGCTTAAAATACTATAGCTTGAAACATCTGTTGATGCGTTTTCGTTACCATAGAATAAAGACATATTCGTAGCTTTTTTATAGTTTTCTTCATCAATTTTTTCTTGCATGTTACAAGAGTGGGTAAATGCGGTGATTTCAGCACTGGTAATGCGTCCGTCGTGGTTTGTGTCCATTTCGTCAAAATTTTCCAGAATCTTTGCAACCATATCGCTTGAATAAGCTCCTGATGCTGCAAGTTGAGATAATTCTGTTCTGGATACACCAGATGTTGAAATAGTATTGGTTAAATTGTTCATTTCGTCAGCACTTATTATGCCGTCACCATCTTTGTCCAGTGTTGAAAAATTGTTTTGTAGGTATGATGCAAAAGATTGATTCAATGTGAGATAGTTGGTTGAATCGTTTCTGGCCGCAGTAATATTTTTGTATGTAACACCGTCTTCCGGATATAATGATGCTAAATATGCGTATGTGTTTGTTAAATTTGATGATATATTTGAAATTATTGATGAACCTGCTGCCATTCGATAAATCCTTCTGTTTCTTTACTCTACCTTATTTTAATAATAATGATGTTTCTAAAAATGTCAATATAGGATTAAAACTTGCTCTGTAGTGTTATGATTTGGTATAATGTCCATGTGAGGGAAGTATGTTAAAAAATAAACAAGAAATAATTGATGTTTTACAAAACGATGGCGTAATTGCTTATGTTACAGATACAGTCTGGGGGCTTGGATGCTTACCTGAAAGTGAAAAAGCTGTAAAAAAAATATATGAAATCAAAAAAAGAGAAGCTCAAAAACCGCTTATTCTAATGTCAAATGAGGTTTACAATCTGTTTGATTATGTAAAACCAATACCAAAAACAGGTCAGATATTAATAAAGAAGTATTTCCCTGGAGCGTTGACAATCGTTACTGAAAAAAGTGACAAAACTCCTGATTATATTACTTCAGGAATGCAAACTGTCGGAATTCGTATTCCTGATAATAAAGTATTTCAATCCATATGTGAAATTATTCCAAAGCATGTTCTAGCAACGACAAGTGCTAATCTTTCTCATCAACCCTCTGCTAAAACTTATGAACAAGCATTGGAAAATATGACAGGCTTGGCAGATCTTATAATTGAGGATTATGGATACCCCGCAAAAGGCTTGGAGTCTACTGTTGCCGGTGTTGTTGGGGATGAATTGCGTGTGTTTAGGCAAGGTGCAATATCTTTAGATATATAAAAAATTTGATATTTATTTAACTTTTTTATAATATATGTATAAAAGAGGATAAAATTATGGAATTTATATTATATCTGGTTTATTTATATGTTCTTATTTATACATTATATCTTTTAGTATTGTCTATTAGAAATTTGAAAGATAAACCATTTCATATAGAAAAAAAATATTCAAGATACGATGATGTTAAAAAGAACTTTGCAGTAATAATATATTGTCATAATCATAAAGATTGTTTATATTCTCTTGTTGAAGAGTTGAAAATGCAAGATTATCCACTTGCGAACTTTAAAGTTTATGCAGTGTTGGATGATTGTAATGACGGTTCTGAAAAGATTTTTGAACATGATAGTTTCGTTCATGTATTGAATATTCAAGATGTAGGACTTCTTGGTAAAAATAAAGCTGTATCTATGCTTTTGGATGAATTACAGAAAGATAGCACAATTGATGCATATGTATTTATTGATGGTACAAGAAGTATTTCTTACGATTTTCTTACAATTGCAAATGTTTCTATAAATAAACATGATGCAATAACAGGTGAATTGAATATTGATAGAGAAAATCTCGATATTATTGATAGAATTAAAGCTGTTTATAAAAAATATCAAGCAAACTTTTTTAAACGTAGTCGAACTCTTTTGGGGCTTGCTACAAATGTGGATTCAGGTCTTTTTATTATAAAAAAATCTGTTTTAGATGAATTAGACGGTATAAATTTTAAAGATATTAATTCGGAATTAGAATTTAGTTTATTATTGTCGCAAGTCGGTCATAAGTGTGTTTATAATCCAAATATTCAATCTTACATATTAGGGCAGGATTGTTTGTTTAAATATCCCAAATTGACAAAGAAATTTAGATTATTAAAAAATAATTTTAAAAATTTAAAAACTTTGAATTTTGGCTTTATAGAACATATATGTTCGTTGTTAAATCCTAATTGTTGTACACTTATTGCTGCATATGCGTTGTTGATTTTTTACTCTTATAACTGGCCGTTTTTAGTGAAATGTAATGTTGTTGTGTTTACTGCAATATTATTGATTGCGGTATTTGGAATGAGTCTTGTTAATGCAAAATTGAATGGTAAAGAAATTAGTTTATTGCTGTTTTATCCACTCTATTCAGTTTGTCATATAATAAAAAACTTCCCGCCTGTTAAATTTTTACTAAAAAAAATAGGGGCTAATCCGGATAAAGAGATAGATAAACTCCCTATTGACGTTATGGTTCAAACAAAACATGGTGAAAGAAGTTGTAAGTTAGAATTTATATCAACAGAAAACGGATTATCAAGAATTAGATTTATTTATAAAAATAAAAAATATACAACGTCAACGCATTTAAGAATGATTGATGCTTTACAACAATTAAAATCAAAGATGGATGATTATGGACTTATTTTGAAGATTTGCAGTTGTTGTTCAAAATTTTCATCTTGTGTAGATGGAACTACTAACATGTTAAAAGGGCAGTGTCATAATGATTATCCTAGCCCGCGTCTTAATGAACCAAAACCAACATTGGTTTGGAATTCTTGTTCTTGTTTTGAAGCTGCAAAAATTAATAGTTTTATAGAAGAAATAGCGCAAGAAGTTGTTAATCAAAATGATTAAGCGTGATTTGATACGCTAAAACTTGTGGAGTATAATTATAAATATGAAGAAGATTTTAAGTTTTATATTATCGTTAATGATTTTTGTAACGAATTTTTCGCTGATTGGTCTTGCTGAGCCATTGAAGGGATCTGTTGTTGAAAATGATCAATTTCAGCAGACTCAAGAGGAACTGTTTACCGGAAAGGTTGAATCTCTTAATAGAAAAGATGTTATAAATATGACGGTTTCTCAAGTTTTGGACTCTTCATTTTCAATTGAAGGTGATGAGTTTTTTGCAGAAGTAACATCTGATGTCTACGGAGATAAAGGTGTTATTATTCCAAAAGGAACAGTAGCTCATGGTTGCTTAAAAAATACTTCCGAGCCGGGAAGAGGTGGAAGAGAAGCTTCAATGACTTTATCTTTTGATTATTTGGTTACTCCGGACGGGCGCGAAATTCCAATCGAAGGAGAAATGACTACAAAACTTCATCCTGTTAAAACAGGGGCAAAAATATTGGCTCAAGATGTCGGATATACTGTTGCCGGAGGTGCTGTAGGCGGTTTGATGGCACTTAACTGGTTAGGATTGGAAGCGGCTATAGCTTCTCAAGGTTATACACTTGCCGGAGGTGCTGCACTTGGTGGTGTTGCAGGGCTTGGTGTTGCTCTTATAAGAAAAGGTAATCATGTTCTAATTGCCCCAGGTGATGAAATTAAAGTTAAAATAAATACTCAGGTTGATTTGCCGGTTTATAAAGAAGAAGCTCTTAAACAAGAGGAATTGTTATATGATGGCTTAAATATAAGTATCAATGATATTAAACATGAAAAAGATCCTTTTGGTGAAGTTAACACAATTACTTTAACTGTGTTAATTTCAAATATGTCTGATAAAACATTGTCAGGTTTTGATATGGTTCTTGTAAATGACTATAATGCAAAATTTAGTCCATCAATTTTTGGTGATACAAAATTGATGTTCCGTCAGATCAAACCTGGTGATAAATTGGTCGCAAATGTATCTTTTGCTGTAGATAATATTAATAGAAAATTCTGGTTGACCTTTTTCGACAGAAGAAGTGGCGATGCTATTACAAAGATTTCAGTAGATAATGCGTATCGTTCTATTCCTGAAAAGTCTAAAAAGAAAAATCAAAAAATGAAGACTTCAAAAAATAATTTTAAAAAAGATGATGATTTCATGAATATGGATTTTTAAGGCTTTCGCAGGATTTGTTTTGTACGATAAATTGAAGTATTGTAAAGTTTTCAAGGAAAGCTCTTGTAAAATACAATCTTTATATTACAATTATAGTAATATTAGTAATAGGAGGAAAATATGGTTTGTGGATCTCTGGAAATTGAAATTTTAAATACTTTTTGGAACTTGACAGAAGCAGATGAAGATGTTGATATTTCAATTCAGGATGTAGTGGATAACCTTTCTCAAAATGGTATTGAAAGAGCTTATACTACAATTAAAACCGTAATGGATCGTTTGGTTTCTAAGAGTATTTTGGTCAGATATAAGGTTGGTAAAAAGTTCTTCTATAAAACAACAATGGATAAAAGAGAAATGGCTCTTGATATGCTTCATGAGTTTACAAATAATTTCTTTAATGGGAATTATGCTGATATGATGCATTTTGTTGAACATGAAATGGATGAACTTCTTGTAAAATAGTTTATGCCTGCAGAAATAAATAACAGATATGTTGTTGCGAGGTTACTAAAACTTGTTCGCATTGGAGAGTTGTCAGTAAGAGAAGCTTTGTTGAAATATCCTAAAGATACTGAAGATGAAAGTCTTATTGCAGCTTATCATGCGCTTATTCATTATGAAGCCGATGAAGATTTGAGACATCGTGATAGTTTATACAAAGAAGAACAAGATGACTATATTGAATTTTTGTCGTATATTCTAGAACGAGGAGAGGATTTGCCTGAAAATATAATTCTTAATTATAAGAAATTTTATGATACGGCACCAATTCTTCATAAAGATAATCCGCAGGGCTTTTTCAAAAGTTTTTGGAAAATTTTAAATATTGGAAAAAGGAGAGATTGATGAGAAAATTATATACAACACTGGCAATTTTATTTGCTTTGTTATTTGGATTTAATCAAGGGACTCTGGCTGAAGAGGCTGCAAATATAGAAGTTCTGCCGACTATGAATACAGTGAGTACTGCTCCGAATAGAATTTGGGTAGGAACATTCCAAATTGTTTGGAATGAAGTTATGGATAAAATTGTTTATGGTCCAATAAGATTTGTTAAATTTAATTCACCAATGGCAAAAGCTTTAAATAAACAAGAATTCAAGAAAACTAATATCAGTGAAAACTCTTATTATACAAAATACGGTGCTGTATCTCCTAAATTGAAATCTGAAATTGAAACAGGCATTAAAGAAAAATTTAATGAAACAAGTGATATTTTAGAAATGTTTGATTTTTCATATCAGCCGGATAAGCTTTTTATTTATGCGATGCTTAAGAAAGATTTTAAATTCTTAACTCCATTTGATAAATTATCTCAAGGTGGATTTGGTAATAACTATAATCTTGTTGATTATTTTGGAATTAATGGTGATAGTAATAAAAAATTATATAAGAATGTAAATGTTTTATTCTATAATTCATCAAATGATTTTGCGGTTAAATTGATAACAAAAGATAAAGATGCTGTCATTTTGTACAGAACAGATGATGATACAACTTTTGGAAAATATCTTGCGGATATAAATAAAAAAGATAAAAAATATACCGGCAGTCGTAAATTCAAAAGTGATGATAAATTAAGAGTTCCAGATATAAATTTATACCAAGAAGCAAGTTTTAAAGAACTTGAAGGACATGATATTAAAGGTTCAAAATTTCGCATTGATAAAACAATTGAAACTGTTGATTTTAGAATGAATAATGAAGGTGTAAAATTGAAAAGTGAAGCTGCAATGATTATGAAATGTTTGGCTTTACCGGTTGAGCGCGGCAGAGATTTTAATTTCTCTAATTCATTTGTTCTGTTCTTGATAGAAAAGCATCAGAAGGTTCCATATTTTGCAATGCGAGTTAATGATGTTCAAACACTAAATTCTACAGGCAAGAAATAAAAAAGTTAAAACGGAATTTCAAATCGAAATTCCGTTTTTTAATTATATTTATAATCCTTTTTTCGCATTTAAACTTATCCTCAATACTTCATAATGGATATGGAAAAAGATGAAAGGAGTATCTGTATGAAAAATGAAGAAGATAAAAAGACTATGAAAGAGAATATGCACGAAACTGCTGAAAAAGTAAAGGAAAAAGTGCATGAAGCAAAAGACAAAGTTGCCGAAAAGATTGATGAAACTAAGGAAAACTTGAAAAATGAGACAGAAAAAGTAAAAGAAAAGGCGCATGAGACAAAAGATAAGATTGCAGAAAAAATAGGTGAAACTAAAGAAAATATTAAGGAGGGTGCTGAAAAAGTAAAAGAAAAAGCTCACGAAACAAAAGATCGAATTGCAGAAAAGATAGACGAAAAGAAACAAGAAATGGAAGAAGAAAAAGAGCAGAATAAAAAACGCACTGCGTAATCTCCGAAAAAGAGGCTAAATATAGCCTCTTTTTCATTGATGTTAACTTTTGTTAATAGGATTTGTTCTAATATAGGCAATATTTTTTCGCTAAAATTTTTTAATATTATGTAACGGGAATTAAGGAGGAATTATGATTTCT
The DNA here is from genome assembly GCA_014803505.1 of bacterium. Classification (GTDB taxonomy): domain Bacteria; phylum Cyanobacteriota; class Vampirovibrionia; order Gastranaerophilales; family Gastranaerophilaceae; genus Zag111. The sequence continues at coordinate 16,038 of JAAVBM010000080.1, forward strand.
GGAGTTTCAAACAGTTCTAATACTGCTGAAGTTAGAAAAACTACATCGACTGCAAAATCAGCAACTACTAATACTGTTAAAATCGGAAAAAGTAGTAATAATGGTGTTTCGAAAGCAAAGAAAGAAGCTGCTGAAAACTTAAAAATGCGAGTTCTTCAATTGTTAAATTTGAAAGATGATTTTTTAAAGGTTTCAGTTGAGGTTATAAATAATAAATCCTATGTCAAAATTTCAAGGCCTGCCAATGATAAACGTCGAACAGCTCAAAGACGAGAATTTTCAAATGGTGCTATTAAGGAAAAACTTGGTATTAAAAAAGGTGTTTTAAAGGCAAATAATGATTTAGTAGATGTAACCGGCTCACCTAATCTGTCCGAATCTTATGGTGCAACTATTGAGCCGGGAAAATCTCTACTTATTCCTATTTCTGATTTAGGACAAGATTATCCTTGGTATAAGTTTGGGGCAAAAGATTTGAAAAACTATGCGAATAATTATTTACAGACAGAATAAATGTTTAAATATATTTTGGTGTAAAACAGATTAGAGTATAATCTCTAATCTGTTTTTTTAGTTAATGATAAAACGAATTCATTAAATGTTTTTAATTTTTCTGGAATATTTAGTTTTGCATCTTTTGTTTTTATCAGGTCTATTACAGATTGAATAACACTCTCTTTGCTATGCTTTTTTGTTTTAAAACAAAAATTTTCCCACCCATCTTTTAGTTTTACTACTCCTAGTTCGATGTTGTATTCGCTGCTATAATAATTATTTGTAGGATTACTATAAATTAATGTGTCACTACCAATAGCTTCATTCTCTGCAATAGTTTTCTTTATTGATGGAGAATCTAGTACAGCTTCTAAAATTCGAGGTTCCCATTCGTTTACTTTTGGGAAAAATTTTACTCCATTGAAATTTTGATTATTGTTTTGTGTTATTGGATTTACTTGCATAATATATATTCCTTTAATTTTTATGTTTCAGTATTATAGTTAGTCCTGAAAAGAAATAATTTTTAACAAGAGAATTATAGCAAGGTTTTATAAGGAGTTCAATATTACAATAAAAAAGAGATTGTTATAATCTCTTTTATGGTGTCGAAGAAGGGGGTCGAACCCTCAAGGTGTTAACCACACGAACCTGAATCGTGCGCGTCTACCAATTCCGCCACTTCGACAAGTACTATTTAGTTTTTCGCGTCTTATTGCGGATGAGCTCTCGCTCCCTATCCTCAAAAGATACTTAATCTTTATCGTCGGCAGAGTGCCACTTCGACATATATTACGATAATATTTGGAACGGACATTTTGTGCAATGCGCTTTTGGATGAAGTATTAAATTATCTTCTAAATCATACATTCTTGCAATTCTTGTATCTAAAGGCGCTCCACATTTTGGACATTTTAGTCCTCCGGCTCCATTTAAAATCAATTGTTTTAAACTCTCTATAATTTCAGGTGAAATTATGTCTGATGCAATGTCCTTTTCATATTTTTTGATTTCGTGAGGTTCACATTTTAAAGCTTTTGCTAATGCCTGTCTTACTGTAACCGATAAAAACAGTTCCTTACCAGCTTCTACTTCTTCTACAATTTCAACTGATATGTTTGCTGCAATTGCTAGTCCTTTTTGCGTTAAACCTAATTCGTTTCTTTTGTTTTGTATAAATCCTGCTAATGTTTTCATACAAAATATGATAGCATAAATTCATTATATTTATAATTGTTAAGGAATGTAAAGTAAATTTATTGCACTGAAAACCACTAAAATCAATACTTTTGTTTATTGCTGTTTAAAATTAATGATAAATGCATGCAATTTTTCGATTAAAAAATCTTTTATATAAGTACGGGGAACTAAAAATAAAGAAATGGGGAAAAAGTTATGGCTGCAACAGTTCAATCATATGCAAATATACCGTTTTGGAATTCTTTGCCAATGATGTATACAAATTATGCAGGAGATACTCAAATTAGTACTATCGAGCCATATGACGGTTATAATATTCAATATGGTTTAAATCCGGTAGCTATGAGTTCTATAGGTAATTGTTTAGCTGCCCCTGCTTATTATGGAGGCGGTTCTGTAGAAATTCCTCCGGCTGCCATGGCTGCTGGTCGTGCTATGGCTGACTACTGTTTAGATAATATGACAAAACAGAACTTTAATACTCATTTAAATAGTATTTCTCAAATGAAAATGCGTCTTAATTCAGAATTCCAAGATCCAAATAAAACTGAAGAACAACGTAATAAAATTGAAGAAATGATAAAAAAACTTGATCAGCAAGCAGAAAAGCTTAAAGAAATAATGGAATCTACAGAGTTGGATTCTACGGGCAAGTATCAACAAGAAGAACAACTTAGAATGGGTACTAATGTACTTATAAGAGAACTTCTAAAAGAACTTCAGGACATGAAAGCTAATTCAAATGCTGATTCTGTAGATGATGCTAATAATGACGGTTCTGATAATGTAGGCAACGACGGTAATGCTAATAGTGCTGACGATGTTGACGGCTCTAATGATGCAGATAATGCTAATGGAGCTGATGACGATGCAGATGTAGACTCTACTCAAAACAATAGCACAGTTGATAATTTTGATGTATCAACTAAGGCTGCAGTAGATCAATTATACGATGCAATGTATTGTTGGGGTACTGATGATCAAAAAATGGAAGAAGTATTAAACCTTGTAAATAAAGATAATGTTATGGATTTAATGTTAGCTTGGAATAAGTTCCATTCAGCAGAAAAAGGTGAATCTTTTATGGAAGCCTTTATGTGGGATGCTGATTCAGGATTCTTGTGCGCAGGCGGTCAAAAGGTTAAATATGGTAAACTAATTGCCAGAGCATTGCGTGATAAGGCTGAAGAACTTGGTGTCTATGATGAGTTAAGAAGCGATTTTGCTGCAATTGATAAAGAAATGGGCAGTATCTTCTATGTAAGTAATGATGTTTATAAAAATTATGACAATATTATAAAAGTTATTGCTGAAAAAATGGGAAGTAAGTATGGTTCACCAACTTCTACTAAAGCTCCTGAATCAGAAGAAAACAAGTAATAAAGATATTATAATTCCTCATATAAGAGAAATGTGAAAATATATCCTAAGGTTAGTAAAGTAGTGTAGAAATATTTGTCCTGCAAAATTATTGCAGGACTTTTCTTTTGTGTAATCGGTGGTAAAATTGATGGCAAAATGCCTCGTCCGGCCGAGGACTTGATTTTTTTTTTTGACCATATTATTATCACAAATGTAGAGTGCTTACGCCAATAATCACTCAACAAAGAAAAGGATAACTAATATGCCAATTAACTTAAAAAACAAACAAGAAATTGTTAAAGAATTCGGAAAGAATGAACAAGACACAGGGTCAGCATCAGTACAAATTGCTATGATGACTAAAAAAATCAGTGAATTAACTGAACACTTAAAATCAAACAAAAAAGATTTCGCGACTAAAAGAGGTCTTTTGATGATGGTAGGTAAAAGAAAAAGATTACTTTCTTACGTTAAATCACAAAATCTTGACGAATACAGAGAATTAATTAAAAAGTTAAAGATTAGAGGTTAATCTGAAAAAATTTAAGCGGCTGGCTTTTTTAAGAAAGTCAGCCGCTTTTAATATAGGGAGTTTTATGAAAACATTAAAATCAATGCGTTTGCATATCGGATTATTTGGAAAAACGAATGTTGGAAAGTCATCAGTTTTAAATAAAATAACTAATCAAGATGTTTCTATTGTATCTGATATTGCGGGTACGACGACTGATGTTGTTGAAAAATCAATGGAGCTATTGCCTGTTGGTCCTGTGAATTTCTTGGATACCGCCGGAATTGATGATAAGACTGCTCTTTCTTCTGAAAGAATTGAAAAAACCATGAAGGTCTTAAATAGAACGGATGTAGGGGTTGTAATTTGTGATTTTAATGGTTTAGATGATTATGAATGGGCATTGATTGAAAAATTTAATGAACTTAAAATACCTTTTATTGTTTTAGTGAATAAAACTGATGTTAAGTCGATTGAGAATTCTGAGCTTGAACGTATTAAGTCTTTTACAGAGTATGTAATTACTACTTCTGCAAAAACTGATGACCAGTTGATATATAAGTTTAAAGAAACATTGGTAAAACTTCTTCCTGATAGTTTTGTGAATTCACCTAAAATAGCAGGAGATTTAGTGCCTGAAAAAAGTACTGTAATTTTGGTTATACCGATAGATAAAGAGGCACCTAAAGGAAGAATTATTTTACCTCAGGTTCAGACGTTGAGAGATTTGTTGGATAGTAATTGTGTAACGATTGCAGTTAAGGAAACAGAGTTGAAAGATGCGATAGATAACTTGAAGGTTCCACCATCTCTTGTTATAACTGATTCTCAGGCTTTTAAGAAAGTTTCGGAAATTGTACCTGATAATATTGCGCTAACATCATTTTCAATTCTTTTTGCCAGATTAAAAGGTGATTTAAATGCTTTTGTAGAAGGTGCTACGGCAATCGAAAATCTTAGGGATGGTGACAAAGTTTTAATATTAGAAAGTTGTACACATCATGCAATTGACGATGATATTGGAAGGGTTAAAATTCCGAGGTTACTTAAACAAAAAACAGGAAAGAACTTGGTTATAGAAAATATTTCAGGTCATGATTTTCCTGATATTTCTGATTATAAATTGATTATTCATTGTGGTGCTTGTATGACAAATCGCCGCGAGGTTCTATCAAGAATATTAATTGCTAATCAAAAGAATGTTCCAATAACAAATTATGGTATTGCAATTTCATATTGTTTAGGCATATTGCCTCGTGCGTTGAAAATTTTTGAAGTATAATAAATATATGAGTGGAAATAAGAATATATTGGCTATAAATTTCGGTGGAATCGGAGATGAAATATTTTTTCTTCCGACACTTATTTCTTTACGAAAAGAGTTTCCAAATTCGAAAATTACTCTTGCCTTGGAACCAAGAAGTAAGAGTGTAAAAGATTTAACAGATGTAATTGATGAGCTTTTGTTGATTGATCCTAAGGGGCGCCGTAAATATTTTGAAATGCTAAGACTTTTATTTGAAGCTCGTAGAGGAAAATATGATATTGTAGTTTCTTCCGGTGGGAATAAGTTGATAAGTATTTTACTGTTTTTGACCGGTATAAAGGTTCGCTGCGGTTATGATACAGGAAAGTTGAGTAAAATTCTTTTGACCAACCCAATGCCTTTGAATAAAAATCAATATGCTTGCAAAATGTATCATGACCTTATTCGAGATTTGACAAAATATAACACAGAACTTCCGGAAGTAAACATAAATCGAAAAGAAAAAATTTCTAATTCTGTTTTAATCCATCCCGGAGTTAGTAAGTTAAGTGTTCAGAAAAAATGTATTAAAACGATTACTCCTCAAGTTTGGGCAAAAACTATTGATTTACTTGTTGCAGAAGGTAAAAAGGTTATGTTAGTTGGCGGACCTGATGATAAAGAATGTATTGAAACAATTCTTGAAAATGTAAGAACTCATAATTTTGAAAATCTATATGGGACAACTAAAAATCTTAAAGAGTTAGGAGAATTGATTTCATCTGCTGAAAAATTCTTATGTTCAGATTCAGCACCATTGCATGTTGCAGTTGCTTTGGGCGTTAAGACTTATGTAATATTTGGTCCTACTGATGATAATGCTCTTATCCCCAAAAATGGTAATGTTATCGCAATAAAAGCTAATGATAAATGTGAATTGAAACCTTGTTTGTGGGCAAGACGTCAAACAACTTGTGATAATCTTGATTGTTTGAATATTACAGCATCTCAAATTGTATCTGTTTTGTTGGGTTCATAGCCTCTGTTTATAAGCTTTTTTCTATTGTTACGGAATGTAAATAAATGTGCTTATTGTGCAATTTCACACAAAAAAAATACTTTATATAAGTGTATAGATAGTAGTGTGTGAAAGGTTATAGTGTTTTATGGCATACAGTGATGTAGCAACCGTTGGATTTGCGCTTAGAAACATTGATAAAACCAGTTCAGGTGATTTTGGTAGATTGCCTGTTGCTGTTGGGCAAACTTATAATGCACTAAAAGCTGCTTTGAATATGGATAATTCTATTTCTAAGACGGCTAAAAATATATTTAATGCCGGTATCGAAGTTGCAAAATCAGATAAGGTATTTAATGGAGTTTCTAAAACTGTTAAGTTCGCAAGTGAACATGTAAATCCTCTAATTGTTTGTTCTAGTGGAGTTAAAGTGTTGCTTGCTGATGATAAAAAATCTGCAATTATATCCGAAGGCGGATGTCTTGCCGGTATGTTTTTAACTGAAGGTTTGATGAAAAAACACTTGAACAAAGTTTTAGATAAGTTACCTGTCAGTGCAAAATGGAAACCTATAATTAAAGGTATAATTTTTATCGCAGGTTCAATTGGCGGTTCTACATTAGGTCAAAAATTGGGTGATAATATTGCTGAAGCTTTGAAATCTCCTGAACAACTTCTAAAAGAAGAAATAGCAGCAAGAGCAAAAGCTAAACCGATTAATGTTAAATCATAATTAAATAATTAACTTGCGACAATAACGAGCTTGGGCTATAATTTACTCTAAAAGAGGTAAATTATGACTAGTTTAAAAATAACAAAAATGCAAGGATGTGGAAATGATTTTGTCATTTTGGAATATTCTGAGTTTGAAAAATCCGGAATGTCTATGTCTGCGCTTGCAGAAAAATTATGTGACAGACATTTTGGAATTGGAGCTGACGGAATGATTATTCCGGATACTTCAATTTCTAGTAATATTGCTGATATTGGCTGGTACTTTTACAATTCTGACGGTACGACCGCTCAAATGTGCGGGAATGGTATGAGATGTTTTGCCAGATATGTTTACGACAAAAAACTTGTTAGTAAAAAGGAATTTAGTGTTCAAACGTTAGCAGGAATTATCAAACCTCAAATTCAAGACGACGGAACAGTTAGGGTTAATATGGGAACACCGATTCTTGAAGATGCTAAAATTCCGTTTAATGGCGAAAGAAAAGTTCAGCTAAATGATAAGTCTTTTGATATAACCCCTGTATCCATGGGTAATCCGCACTGTATAATCTTTACGGAAGAAGATCCTATGTTTTTGGCTGAAAATTATGGCCCATTGATGGAAAAACACCCTTATTTTCCTGAAAAAACAAATACTGAATTTGTTAAACTTATCTCAAAAGATGAAATTGATATGAGAGTTTATGAACGCGGGTGTGGAATTACATTGGCTTGTGGAACTGGAGCTTGTGCAAGTGTAGTTGCTTGTATTTTAAATAACTTAACAGAACAAACAGTTAGAGTGAATCTTCTTGGCGGGTCTGTAAGCGTTGAATGGAGCGGAACTTCCGAAAATCCAAATGAAAACATTTTTCTTATTGGACCTGCTCAATATAGCTTTACCGCAGACTACATGTTGTAATAATTTCTTTTTTCATGGTAGTATTTAGATATTACGGTGAAAAATAGTAAAAGGAGAAAATAAAATGAAAAAATATGAATTATTAACTATATTCAAACCAAATTTAGATGCTGAAGAAGTTGATAAATTAATCGAAAGAATCAGTGCTGTTGTTGTAGAATTCGGTGGAAGTGTTGAATCTACAGATAAAGCAGGAAGAAAAAAATTAGCTTATGAAATCCAAAATTTCAGAGATGGTTATTTCTCAACTAGCATTCTTTCTTTACCAGCAGATAAAATTGCTGAATTCAAAAGACAATTAAGATTAAACGATAATATTTTAAGAACTATGTTCTTAGAAGTTTCAGCAAAAGCTTCAGTTTAGTTTTAGTTTAATTTAAGGAAAATATAATGACATTAGCAAAAGCAGTAGTAACAGGTATAGTTTACAAAGAACCAAAAACAGGATTTACATCAAATAATGTTGCGGTATCATCATTTGTTATGAATGTTGGAACTCAAGAAGAAACTCTTGTTAGAGTTATTTCTAAAAGACAGGCTTTGGAAGAAGTTGTTTCTTCTCTTTCTCGTAATCATAAAGTCCTAGTTGAAGGAAGACTTCAATGTGGTGTTAGCAAAATGGATGATGGTACTGAAAAGAAAGTTTTTGAAATCGAAGCTGCAACTATTGAATTGATGGGCGCTTCTTCAGGAGTTTCTTCAGGATCTTCTGAAGGTGATATCCTTACTTTTGGTGATATGGAATCTTCACCTGAGTCAAATACTGATGTTTTAATGGATGATGAAGAAGTTCCATTCTAGGAACAAATCAAAAATAAATAAAAAGTAAAATAGTAGAAATATAAGGCTAGAAAGGCAAATTAACAAAATGGCAAGACAAGAAGATAAGAAAAAACGTAAAAATTGTAGTCTTTGTGCTGATAAAGTAGAAGCAATTGATTACAAAGATGCTGCAAAGTTAAAAAGATATTTAACTGAAGCTGGTAAAATCATTCCTCGCAGAATTACAGGTAACTGTGCTGCTCACCAAAGAATGATTGCTAAAGCTATTAAAAAAGCTAGAGAAGCAGCTATCATCAGCTACGTTTTTGACTAATAATTAAAAACTATAAATGATAAAAGAGCGATTTTGAAATTTCAAAATCGCTCTTTTTATTTAATAAATTTCATTATTTAGAAAGTTTCGCTTTTAATCGGGCTTCAGCTCTGGCAATTGCTGCTTCAGCTCTTTTTGCATCCATTCTGGCATCTGCTTCTCTGAGATTTCTTCTTGCTCTTTCTAAAGCTTCTCGAGCTCTGGCTTCATCGATTTCTTCATCTGCTTCCGCCAGAGTTGTAAGAATTAAACACTCATCATCTTTGAATTGAAGAATTCCACCCATTGTTGTGAACATTTTGACTTCATTTCCAATCTTAACTCTTGTTACGCCAATATCAAGCGGAGTCATCATTGGAACGTGATTTTTTAATATTCCGAATTCTCCGTCGATTCCTCGGGAATAAATTTCATCAACTTCTTCGTCAAAAACAATTCTTTCTTGTGTAATAATTTTTAGTTTCATAGATTATTCCTCAATAGTTTTAGCTTTTTCCACAACCTCATCAATTGTGCCAACCATATAAAACGCTTGTTCAGGAATATCATCATGCTTACCTTCAATGATTTCTTTGAATCCGCGAATTGTATCAGAAATCTTGACATATTTACCTTTCAAGCCTGAGAATTGTTCAGCTACAAAGAATGGTTGAGATAAGAATTTTTGAATTTTTCTTGCTCTATTAACTATTTCTTTATCTTCTTCAGAAAGTTCATCCATACCTAAAATTGCAATAATATCTTGAAGTTCTTTATATTTTTGAAGAATTTCAAGAACTTTTCTTGTTACTTCATAGTGTTCTTCTCCCACAATATTTGGATCAAGCGCACGAGAATTAGATTCAAGCGGATCAACTGCAGGATAAATACCTAAAGATGCAATATTTCTGGAAAGTACTGTTGATGCATCTAAGTGTGAGAATGTTGTTGCCGGAGCAGGGTCGGTTAAGTCATCTGCAGGAACATAAATTGCTTGAACAGAGGTTATAGAACCTTCTTTAGTAGAAGTGATTCTTTCTTGTAATTCGCCCATTTCAGTAGCAAGTGTCGGTTGATAACCTGCAGCAGAAGGCATTCGACCTAAAAGTGCTGATACTTCAGAACCTGCTTGAGTAAATCTGAAAATATTATCAATAAACAAAAGAACGTCTTGTTTTGAGAAATCGCGGAAATATTCAGCTGCAGTCAATGCAGACAAACCAACTCTCATTCTTGCTCCTGGCGGTTCGTTCATTTGTCCGTAAATAAGACCAACTTTATCTAAAACGCCGCTTTCTTTGAATTCGTTCCAAAGGTCATTTCCTTCACGAGTTCTTTCACCTACTCCGCCAAATACTGAAACTCCGTTGTGAGCCATTGCAATATTGTGGATAAGTTCTTGAATTAAAACTGTTTTACCAACACCGGCACCACCAAAAAGACCGATTTTACCACCTTTTTGGTATGGTTGTAATAAATCGATTGCTTTAATACCGGTTTCAAGAATTTCGATATCAGTATTTTGATCAACTAATTTAGGTGATTCTCTGTGGATTGGTAAATAAGTATCTGTTTGGATTTCTCCGCCATTATCAACCGCATCACCTACAACGTTTAAAATTCTGCCCAGAATAGCGTCACCAACAGGAATTTTGATTGGTTCATTAGTGTTAATAACTTTCATTCCACGTCTTAGTCCGTCAGTAGATGACATTGCAACTGTTCTGACTTTGTTAGAACCAAGCATTTGTTGAACTTCTGCAACAATTTTTGTTCCGTCTTCTTGGTACATATTTAATGCTGTATATATATTTGGTAAATTCCCATCAGGAAATTCAACGTCAACAACAGGTCCAATAATTTTAGTGATAACCCCTTCTGTTGCGGTTAATGTTGTCATATTTACCTCTCCTTATCTTAGTCTCCTCTTAGTTGTATTATACAACAAGAAAATTTTTTATATAATATAGTAAAAAATATTAATATTTTTCGAAAATAGTGGCAAAAAATTTTTTTCTCGTGTATTATGACATGCATATCCCACAATTATGGAAAAGAATATGCAACTATTAATTGATAAAGAATTGAATTCAACGGATAAGATATTAAAGCCCGACTTTAACTCAAAATCCGGTCGTGAGTTATTAGCGTTTTATTTGCAAACTAAGTTTAGACAAATATTTTTATATGATAAAAAACAAGAAGTTCCTATTATCAATTCGGTTAATCCTGATTTTGTCAGTAGATTTTGCAGAAGACTTATTAATAATCCGACAAAACGTCTTTTAATAGGAGTCACAGGTGAATCTGCTTCCGGTAAATCCACAATATGTCACGAAATTAAAAATGTTATTGAACAATTATCTATGCCTGTGACAGTACTTAGTACCGATAATTATTTTAACGATATATCAAAACTTATTAGTAAATATGGCTCATTTGATCATTTAAGAGATAACGGTTATGACGTTGATGCTCCAACAAGTTTTCAACTTGATATTTTGAAATCTGATTTAGAAGATTTATCTGATGGCTTGGATATTAAGGCTCCAATGTATTTACCTAATGGTACTGGAGTTTCAATTCCAAAAGCTTTTGATGTTCATTCTCAAAAAATAATCGTAGTTGAAGGTATTGCGACTATGTATGAAGAAGTTAAAGATGTATTTGATATAAAAATTTATGTTGAAACTGAAAATGAATTACGTAAAGAACGTTTTATAAACAGAGCAATTGAAGAACGTAATCAAAGCGAAGAAAATGCTTTAAAACATTGGCATTATATTACTGATGCCGGTGAAAAATATGTTAAACCTTTCCGTAAAGAGTCCGATTTAGTGATTAATGGAAATTCTGATTTAAAATATTTTGCTCAAATATTAGAGTATATTTATACCATTACAAATAATTTTCAATAAATTTGTTTATAGGTTTTCTAAGCTTGACTAACCCAAATAATAGTGTAATAATTGGGTTATGTTTAAGTATTATGGGAAATTTGCACCTTATTTATTTTTGTTGCCTGCGGGTATTGTTTTGCTAATTTTCTTTTTTATTCCTTTTTTTCAAACAATAGGACTAAGCTTTTTCGATTATTCGGAAAGTATTTACAATGCTCAGTTTGCAGGGCTTCAAAATTATATTGGAATATTGCATAATCCGATATTTTATAAGGTTATGATTAATACTTTAATTTATTTGGTTGTTGCAGTTCCTGTACTGGCGATAGTACCGTTATTTTTGGCTATACTTATCAATCAGAAAATCAAAGGAATTACTTTATATAAAATACTTATATATCTTCCTGTTATTGTTTCTATTGTTGTAGCTGCAATAGCTTTTAAATGGTTATATGCTGAGCAAGGGATTCTAAATTATATATTAAATGTGTTGAATATTCATTCAATAGGTTGGCTTACTGATCCAAAATATACAATTTATTCAGTGATAATTGTTACGATTTGGAAAGGTATCGGATATTACATGATGATTTATCTTGCGGCATTAATGAGTGTTCCGAAAGAATTGTATGAAGCTTGTGATATTGATGGTGCAGGATTTTTGACTAAACATTTAACGGTAACAGTTCCGCATATTATGCCGACTATTGCGCTTGTTACTACAATAAGTTCAATTTCTGCTATGAAAATTTTTGCGGAAATCTATGTAATGACAAAAGGTGGTCCGTTGAATTCCACAAAAACTATTGTTTATTATATCTATGAAAAAGCATTTGAGAACCTTGATTTAGGCTATGCATCTGCAATGGCAGTTATATTATTGGTTATTGTAATGGTATTTTCTTTGGTAAATATTTTCTGCTTCGAGAGAGGGAAATATAATTTATGATGAGAAAATTTAGCAAAAATATTTGGATACATATAATACTTATATTTGTTTCTATATTGTCTATATTTCCATTTATATGGCTTCTTTCAACTTCATTAAAAGGTGCCGGTGAAAATATTTTTGCATATCCTCCGACAATTATTCCAAAAGATTTTACGTGGGATAATTATGTTGGAGTTTGGCATAAAGTTGATTTAATGCGATATTTTATAAATAGCATGATTGTTGCCGGTGGAACTGTTTTATTGAATCTTATTTTGTCTTCGCTAGCCGGATACCCGCTTGCAAGAATGGAGTTTAAAGGTAAAAAAATAGTATTTTTTTCTATTTTGGCAACTATAATGGTTCCGTTTCAGGCTATTATGCTTCCTGTTTATTTGATTACATTAAAATTACACCTTGTTGATACTGTAAGCTCAACTATGGGGTTTATTGGTTTGGTTATGCCTTTTGCTGTTAGTGCGTTTGGAATCTTTTTAATGCGTCAGGCATTTTTAGCTATACCGAGAGAAATGGAAGAGGCAGCTATTGTTGATGGTTGTAATGTATTTCAGGTATTTTGGAAAGTTCTATTACCTATGGTCAAACCGTCACTTGCGGTATTGGCTATCTTTACATTTATAGGTTCGTGGGGTGAATTCCTTTGGCCAAGTATTGTTTTAACTAAAGAAGCAATGTACACTCTTCCTGTTGGGGTAAATAACTTACAGGGTATGTTTTCTTCAAATTGGCGATTTATTGCTGCCGGTTCAATAATTTCAACAATACCAATAATAATATTCTTTCTTGCAATGCAGAAATATTTTATTTCAGGCGAAAACGAAGGTGCTGTTAAAGGTTAATTTTGGAATTTTAGGGGGCAGAACTCTATAACTTACTCCATTAGGGGCAGTCACGTGTTTATTTTAGATTTTTCGTGTTATTTTTTTACAACAAACTCTTGGTGCATTTTTTCAAGCATTTGAATTGTTTCTTCTTCGCTGTGAGTTTCAGCGTATTTATCAATTGCTTTATTTAATTCTGCAGCCAACTGAGGATTTTTTTCTAAAAATTTCATATCACTTTCAATTGAATCGGATGAAATTTGAGATTTTCCTAACACTGCGCTTGGCATAGCAGACAAATCTTTAATTTCTTTTGATTCAACAGGAGCTGCAGCAGGTTCTTGAATAACTGTTTCTTCGACTGCAGGTTTTTGGATACCTTTAAAGTTTACACTATTGATGTTTTTGTCAATTTCTCTCATTGTATCACCTTACTTTCAGAAAATTATACGTTTCTCTATCATCATGTTGGTTTTTTGTTAGAAAACCCCTAAATAATATTTTTTGCTACTTTTTGATAAAAAAAATTACAAAAATTTACATGTAATTGTCCAAGCATTTTTCATGTTATGATGTATTATATACTATAAAAGGATGTAATGCAAATTATGAATCTGAAAATTTTAGCTAAGAATTTCTGGTGGTTTTTGACAGCTTCAAATACAATCAATAAATTGCCTGATTCTGTTATTTCAATTGATAAAAACGGTATAATACAACATGTAAATGCTAAGGCTTGTGAATGTTTTGGTTTATCAAATAAATCTGAAAAAGTTGTAAATATTGATAAGATTATTAAAGATGGTATGGCTGTAATAAAGTCTTCTGTTAGAACTCAAAATCCTGTTACTGCATTTGCAACAATACCTGGACGAGATTTCCATATTGAATTAAATGCAATTGAGCGTAAGTTTGGGTATCTTCTTACAATAAGAGATTTAACTGCTTTAACAAATGAAATTGTGACAGAAGAAAAAATAGCCAGACTAAATGGTGAAAAAAATGCTCTTCTTGTTAAGTTAGAAGATGAATTTAAGTCTCCGGTGGTATCAATAAAAGGATTTTCTCAAGGACTTTTAGATGGACTTGGTGGAGAGTTGACCGATAAACAAGCTAAGTATATTAAAATCATTAAATCTAATTCAAATGATCTTCATGATTTTGTTGAAAACTTTTTAGATTTTACACAGGCAGAATCATCTTTGTATGAACCTGAATATAAAAAATTTGATATTGTAGATGTATTTAGAACTGTTATAAAAGATTTTGAACCTGAAATTGAGGCTAAAAATCTTGCATTTGACTATGATCATTCAAACATAGAAAAAAGAACTATATATTCAGATATAAAAGCTGTTCAGAAAATCCTTCGTAATATAATGGAAGTTTCAGTTTCTTTGACTGAATCAGGTTATATCATGGCTCGTCTATCACGTCCTGATGAAGACGCTTCCGCAATGGTAAGATTACTTCCTGAAGATGCGGCAAAGGCTTATTTGCAAATTACTATAAAGGATTCAGGTGTTGGATTTACTCCGGAAGAAAAAAGATTTGTATCTGATCCATATGCTCAATTTGATAAGGGCAAGAAAAATTTCCTAAGATCATTAAAGTTAGGAACTGCAAGTATTTTAACTAAAAGAACTAACGGACATATTACAATAGCTTCCGATGTTATGAACGGAACAAGATATGATGTTATAATTCCGATTGAAAAGGGTGCAGATGAGTAATGTAATTCTCAAAAATGTAAGAAAAACTTATGATAACAACAAAACTGTTATTAATAATGTGAATCTGGAAATA
Source organism: bacterium (assembly GCA_014803505.1). Taxonomy (GTDB): domain Bacteria; phylum Cyanobacteriota; class Vampirovibrionia; order Gastranaerophilales; family Gastranaerophilaceae; genus Zag111. Next base: position 31,060 of record JAAVBM010000080.1, read on the forward strand.
AAAGATAAAGAATTTGTTGTTCTTGTTGGAGCTTCCGGTTGTGGAAAATCTACATTATTGCGAATGATTGCAGGGCTTGAAGATATTTCTGATGGCGAAATTTTTATTGGTGACACTAAAGTTAATGATATTCCGCCAAAGGATAGAGATATTGCATTTGTTTTTCAAAGTTATGCATTGTATCCGCATATGACAGTTCGTGAAAATATCGCATTTGGTCTGAAAATGCGTAAAGTTCCAAAGGATGTTATTGATAAAAAAGTTCAAGAAGCTGCAGAAATCCTAAATCTTGGTGAATATCTTGATAGAAAACCAAAACAACTTTCAGGCGGTCAAAGACAGCGTGTTGCTTTAGGACGTGCTATTGTCAGAAATCCAAAAGTTTTTCTTATGGATGAACCGTTATCAAATCTTGATGCAAAGTTAAGGGTTCAAATGCGTTCTGAAATTAAAAAATTGCATGAGAAACTTCAAACTACATTTATATATGTTACGCATGATCAGACTGAAGCCTTGACTATGGGTGATAGAATCGTTGTTCTGAATAATGGAGATATTCAGCAGGTTGATACTCCTTATGAAATATATAATAATCCTAAAAATACCTTTGTCGCTGGTTTTGTAGGGTCTCCGCAAATGAATTTTATTGATGGCGAAAGTTTAGGACTTGATAAAGATATTATTTATGGTGTTCGTCCTGAAAAAATGATAAGACCTGATGGAAATATAAAACTTACTGTTGATATTGAAATTTCAGAAATGTTAGGCAGCGAAACAATTGCTTATTTTAATATCGGTGAAAATAAGTGTTCCGCAAGGTTGGAAGCCGAAGTTCGCCCTGAAAAAACTCTGAATTTATCAATATCTGAAGCTGATTTGTTTAAATTTAATAAACAAACCGGTGAACGTATTTATTGATAAAAGTCTTGATCTTGGTCATCTACCCATATAACTGTCACTTCAGGCTGGTTATAAAACGGATTTAACCAATGACTTTCGTCCGTAAAGTCTATTATTGCGTCATAGTACGAGATCTTTTTCGCAATCTTTTTTGTGTATTCAAATAAATCTGTCATAAATTTCCTAACTATCATAACAGTTTTATTTTCCGCTATTTTATATTGTAAATAATCCCCATAAAGTATCAAATCGCTTATATTTATACTCCTCTAACAGGCTAATACTGGTATCAGATGTTGTTTTTTTATATGAAATATAAGCTGAAATAGATTATAAAGGAGGATTTATTTATGGTTGAAAAAATCAAAGGAAGCAGAACTGAACAAATTTTGATAAATGCTTTTGCGGGGGAATCTCAAGCCAGAAACAGATATACTTATTTCGCTAAAGCTGCAAAAGAAGAAGGTTACGAACAAATTTCCGCAATATTTCTTGCAACAGCAGAAAATGAATTGGAACATGCAAAATTGTTCTACAAGCATGTTTGTAATAATTCTAACGCACATGTTGATGGCTTTTATCCGTTCGAGTTGGGTACAACCGAAGAAAATTTGAAAAGTGCAATTGCAGGTGAAGAAGAAGAATTCAGTGTCTTGTATTACAATGGCGAATTGATTGCCAAAGAAGAAGGTTTTGATGAAATATCCGATACATTCAGGCATGTCAGAGTTTCTGAACAGCATCATGCTAATCGTTATAAAGAGTTATATGAGCAACTTGTTGAAGGGACTCTATTTAAGAAAAATAAGAAAGAAGAGTGGATATGTAGAAAGTGTGGTTATGTTGCTGTTGCAAATGAGCCTCCTCATTCTTGTCCGGCTTGTTGTCATCCAAGAGGATATTTTGAACTTCTGTGCGAAAAATACTAGATTTGGAGGAGTAATTTTTATTGCACCGGAAAGGCATATTATACTATAATAAATATAATATGAAACAAAAGTGGAAAATAGTAACTGTAGTAGGAATATTAGCAGCAACCTGCGGAGCTTATACGTGGGGCATTCCTGCTGCAGTTAATATAAAAGCCCGAAAAAAAATTATTGAACAGAAAATATTAGAAAAATCAGGCTATATTGTTGATATAGGAAATCCTAAATTGAAAATGGGAGCTTTTCCTTCTATATGGTTGGAAAGTAATAATATTTCGATTTTAAATAAAGATAATTCTAAGGCTTTATCTATTGATAATCCTAAATTGAAAATAAAATTATTACCGCTTATTTTCAAAAAATTTGATGTAACTAATGTTTCCGCAACTCAAGAAGATGTGTTTTTGACATTAACAGAAGATTCAAAATTTCTTCTGGGAGAATATCAATTCTCTAAAAGTCAGAAAAAAGAAGGTAAGTTTACATTAGAAAAGATAGACTGGAATCTCGGTCCTTACAATGTAATTCTTGATGATAAGTTAAATAAACAGGCTGTTAAACTTATAGGTAATAAGTTTGAGCATGGGAAATATATTCAAAATAAACAGGTTAGAGTTGCAACTGACGGACAGTTCTATGTTGGTGATAAAGCTACTGATTATATGACGGATATTTCTATTAACTTGCCGATAAATTCTTTTTCTGAAGATCAGTTAAATATTGCTGCGAATATTCAGAATTTCGATATTTCTTCAATTTCAGACTATGTGAATATTTTAACTGCTGGTAAGATTAAGTCATTGAATGGTATAGTCAATTTTAATGCTGATACAAAGGATGATAAGTTTGGTCATAAAAGTATTCATACAAAACTTATAACCAAAAATCTTGAAATTATTGGTCTTGATAAACCTTCATCTATTATTTATAAAGATAAACTAACTGCAAGAATTAATTTTGAGACAGTTGAGGGCGGAGTTAATTTTAAAGATTCTTCAATTGAATCTGATAAAATCCATGCATTTGTGGAAGGTAAATTATTTAATATTGGTGAAAAACTGCCTTATTATAATATTACAGCTGAAGTTAAAAATACCAGATTAGAAGATGTTGTTGCAATCCTTCCAGGGTCTGAAACCTTACTTCAAGATTTTAATTTATACAGATTAAAAAAATATGGTTTTTACGGTTTTGGTGAAGGTAAATTGCATTTTCAAGGTAAAGGTAATCGTCCAAAAGTTAACGGTAATGTAAAACTTAGGGATGCTTATTTGCTTCATCCGATAAAAAATTCTCCAGCAAATGCCTCTGTCGATATGTCATTTAAGGGGCAAAAAATGCATATAGATGTTTTTGTGCCAACAGGAAAAAATCAAAATGTAAGTGTTATTGGTGATGTTAAAATTGATGGTTCAAAATATTCCGAACTTAAAGTGAAAAGTACTGATTCTATTGATATAGCTTCTGCTGTTGAAATCTTGAATCCGTTACATGAAATATTGAAGTTCCAACTTGGTCCGGTTCCAATGATGACAATTTCAGGTATTGGGAATATTGATATGCATTCGGCAGGAAGAAAAATTGATCCTCATTTATGGGGTGAAATTAAGTTTCGCAATGCAACGGCAGCTTTTAATGATGTCCATAATCTTGAAATAAAAAATGGCTCCGGAGAAGTGATATTTAATGATACGCAAACTACTTTTAAAAATTATACAGGTACAATAAATGGTAAACCTGTAGAAGTTAAGGGGGACTGTTCTGTTCTAGGTAAGCTTAATGTTTATGTAAAATCTAAAGGGCAAAATATTCCGCTTTTAGTAAAAACTATTAATTCATCTCCGATTCTTGTTGATGTTCAAAAAGCGATTTCTCCGTTTATCAAACCAAACGGTACTGCTGATGTATTTTTAAATATTTATGGTACTGCAAAAAATGCTGAAACGGTTGAGTTTAATAAAGACTTATTTGCTAAAGGTACTGTTACTTTGCATAATGCCAGTACTGTTTTGCAAGATACATTTTTACCGTTTACTAATGTAAATGGTGTTGTGAATTTTGATCAATACAATTCAGATTATAGTGTTAATGGTTTTGTTAGAAATTCCAAGGTATTTGTAAAAGGTACAGGTAATCAATCAAATATAAATTTAACTGCTAAATCTGACAAATTCTTAATAAAAGATTGTAATGACTTATTGTATCCGAATATGGAGCTTCCTTTCAAACATGAAATTGGTAACTTACCGGCTTCGTTTGTTGGAACTTATAATGGACCTGTAGATAATAATCAACTTGATTATAATAAGGTAAAAGTCGACGGAAAGTTTATTCCGAATAAGTCTTCTTCTAATCCTATAAAACTTAATGGCGGAACTTTTAGCATACGAAATGGAGTTTTGAAAACTTCTAATCTTGTAGGTTTATTTAATAATAATCCTTACAATTTAACATTAACTGTTTCTGATATTTATAATTCAATGGTTATTTCGAGTGCTGATTTTAATTTCAAGGATTTTAATATTAGTACAGTAAACGATATTAAAAACCAAATGAAACTTCCGAAGGAAGTAAAAAAAGAATTGGATAATATTACTGATATAAAAGGTATTATTGATATTAAGGGCTCAATCAAAAATGGTCACATTCAAGCTGATACAAACCTTAAGGACACAAGTTTTGTCTATAAACCATATGGTGCAATTATAGGTATTATGAATGGTGATGCCCATGTTCATGGTAATGTGCTTCGTTTTAATAAAATAAATTCAAGAATCAGTTCAATGCCTGTATTTTTAGATGGATATGTTTCTAATATTTATAATATGCCTGATTTGAATATATCAGTCAGTGCAAAACCTACACAAGCTTTCTTTGACAGATTCTTTAATAATAAATCTGTTTATCCTGTGAAACTTAAAGGTGATGTGAATTTTAATACAAAATTAAAAGGTCCTTTAAATAAAATATCTGCGATTTCAAATTTAAATATAGGTGAAAATTCTTCTATATATTATATGGGTGCAACTCTGGCAGGAGCTTCAACAGGAAGTATGGGGGAAGATGGAATGACAACCAATCCTGTATCTGTTGTATCTAATGTTATTTTGTATCCTGATAGAATTAAAGTTAATTCTTTGAATTACAATCAAATAATTACTTCACAAAATAAAAAAAGATCTATACAGAACCAGTTGAATGCTTCAGGGGAAGTTCAATTCTTAAAAAATAATATTCTAGGGTTTAAAAATTTTAAAATTGTAACCTCTCAACCAACAAATGCAAAAGTATTTAATGTGCTGCTTAAAAAACCAACAATTAAACAGGGTGTTTTTACTTCCGATCTTTTACTTAATGGA
>JAAVBM010000081.1 GCA_014803505.1 bacterium
CAGTGCTGAGGAACATGCTCAAGGCGCTGCTATTGCAATGAACCTTAGAGAAATGCAAAAATTGGGTGTTCCCGTAATTGCTATAATCTCTGGCGAAGGCTGCTCAGGTGGGGCTTTAGGTTTGGCTGTTGCTAATAAAGTTTATTTATTAGAACACGCATATTATACTGTAATTTCACCTGAAGGTTGTGCGTCTATTTTATGGCGTGATGCTTCTAAAAATCTTGAAGCAGCTACTGCATTAAAAATAACCGCTCCGGATTTGTTAGAACACGGTATTATTGATGGTGCAATTAAAGAACCTACAAGAGGTGCTCATACAGATTATGAATTTATGGCTGCCGAAATGAAGAAAACTATTCTTGAAGCTTTAAATGAGCTTTCCGGCATGTCTGCTGATGAACTTAGAAATCACCGTTATGATAAATTTAGAAAAATGGGTGCTTTCTTAGGCTAGTAAAATTTTTTAGGTATTATAAGGGTGGGTGTATTGCCCGCCTTTTTATTTGAGGTCAACTTATGAATGCAAATTATTTTGAATTACAATTGAAAATTAATCCTCTAATGGAAGATATTATTTCTGAAATCTTTTTTGATAATTTTGATTGCGAAGGTGTTGTTCTTGCTGAAGAAACATACAAAGATCTTGAAATGGTGGCAACTACTGAAGGAACTTTAAAGATATTTATTCGCGCAGAAGGTCAGGATTCTTATGAAGATTTAAAATATGATATTGAAAATATTCTTGATTTATCCCGAGAAGAGTTTTTGTCACGAGGATTGTCTGAGGAAGAATTGGGATCTTGGGATTTTGTATTGGAAGAAAAGAAAACTGAGGATTGGTCTCAAAAATGGAAAGAAAAGTGGGATGTAACTCATGTTACTGATAAAATCGCTGTAGTTCCTGATTGGATCGAGTACGAACCTAAAGAGGGTGAAGTTGTTATTAAGCTTGAACCGGGTTGTGCTTTTGGTACCGGAACTCATCAAACAACCCAATTATGTATGAAAGCTATTGAAAAATACCTAAAAGCCGGTGATAGAGTTGCTGATATAGGTATGGGTAGCGGTATCTTATCGATACTGGCAAAAAAATTCGGTGCAAGCTATGTTTATGGATGTGATAATGATGACACTGTAATTGACGTAGCACGTGAAAATGCGTTAAAAAATAATGTTGAATGCACTTTTGAACTGGGAACAGCTGACAAAGTTGAAGAAAAATTCGATTTTATTTGCGCAAATATTCTACATTTTGTGCTTGCAGAAATTATGGGCGATTTGAAAAATCTTATGAAAACAGGTGCTCTAATGTCATTGAGCGGAATTTTAGATGAAAAACGTGATATGGTAATTGAAGCATACAAAAGAGAAGGTCTGGAGTTAATAGAAGAAATTGTTCAAGACCAGTGGACATCTTTTGTTGTAAAAAGAGTGGATTAGTAATTAGAGGAGTAAAGTGATGTCTAAAACAGCAATAATTATACCAGCCAGATATGGTTCTTCAAGACTTGAAGGTAAACCTTTGTTGAAAGTTATGGGTAAAAGCGTTATACAATGGGTTTATGAAAAAGCTGAGCAATCTAAACTTGCGGATATGATTATTGTTGCAACTGATGATCAACGTATCTATGATGAGGTCAAATCATTTGGTGGTATGGTTGAAATGACTTCAGTGGAACACAAATGTGGTTCAGACAGAATAATGGAAGTTGTTAAAAGACATCCCGAAATTTCTTATATCTGTAATCTTCAAGGTGATGAACCGCTAATTAAACCGGAAAGTATTGATGATGTTATCAGAAATGTCAAAGAAGATGATAACGCAGATATCTCAACTTTAATTAGAATTTTGACTGAAGAAGAAGAAATTAATAATCCAAATCTTGTCAAGTGTGTTACTGATAAAAATGGATATGCGCTATATTTCTCACGTTCAAAAATCCCTTTTGAACGTAACACATCAATTGCTACTTTCTATGGGCATCTTGGAATTTATGGTTATAAACGTGCGGCTTTAGAAGCTATGACTACATTAGCTCAAACCCCTTTGGAAATGACGGAAAGCCTTGAACAGCTTAGAGCTTTAGAAAATGGTATGCAAATAAAAACGTCAATCGTAGACTTTGTACCTGTAGGTATTGATACAAAAGAAGATTTAGACAAATTTAGACAAATCTTAGAATCTAAATTATAGAATTTCCTAAAAACGTGCTTGCAATTTTTTGTAAATTAGTGTAACATAATGTTATAAAAATATAAAAAAATAAACATAACGTAATATTTTTGTGTTTTTGTGTAATGAATTTATGTAAGATTTTGTAAAGTAAGTAAGGAAAAGACTATGTCAGAAAATGTTGAAATGACTAATGAAACAGAAGATCGTCAAAGGATTCTCTTGGCTGATGACGAATCAAGTATAAGACGTATTTTAGAAACTCGTCTTAAAATGGCAGGTTATGATGTGTATACTGCACAAGATGGCGAAGAAGCAGTAGCTTCATTCAATAAATATAATCCGGATTTAGTGGTATTAGATGTAATGATGCCTAAAATGGATGGTTATGGTGTAACAAGAGAAATCAGAAGATCATCAGATGTTCCTATTATCATTTTAACAGCTTTAGGTGATGTATCAGAAAGAATTACCGGTTTAGAACTTGGTGCTGATGACTATGTAATCAAACCTTTCAGCCCTAAAGAATTGGAAGCTCGTGTAAAAGCTGTATTAAGAAGAACTAATAACAGAGAAATGGTTACTCCATCAGGAAAGGTTACTAAGAATGTTATTACAACAGGAAATATTAAAATTGATACAGCACGACGTCAAGTTTATAGAAAAAATGAACGTATCAGATTAACTGGTATGGAATTCAGCTTGTTAGAATTATTAGTAAACAATTCAGGACAAGCATTTTCCAGAAATGAAATTTTACAACACGTATGGGCATATCCGCCAGATCACAGAATCGATACTCGTGTAGTAGATGTTCATATTTCAAGATTACGTTCTAAATTGGAAACAGATCCAGCAAATCCTGAGTTAATCTTAACCGCACGTGGTATTGGATATATGTTTCAAAGAATTAATTAGGTAATAAAAAGTCATCGTTTATCGGTGACTTTTTTAGGAGTAATTATGTTTTCAGCAGTTGAATATGATGATTTAATGAAGCAGATAGGTATAGTATCTCTTTGTTGTTTATTTGTATTTGTAGCTTGGGAAATAATTCAAGATTGTAATACAATTAAGTCAGAAGTTTTGACTTGCAGTAGTGGTAAGTTCTATTGTGAATCTAGTGCTACAAATATATATAATAATACTTCTGATATGAGATTACCGGATTCAAATTTAATAAAAAATATAAGAATAAAGAAATCTTCAAAAGTATTTATTCATTCGAAACGGAGACCTTCGTATCATCGGCGCTCTCATTTACATTGGGATTTAAAGGATCGCGATGTGTATGTTCTTTATTATGTTACTTCAAGTGGTAAGTCAGGAAAATTATTAAAAACTGAATTTTCTAATAAGCTAGAGGCAGAACGAGTTAGTAAAGAATTAAAACAATTATTTTTAGAAAATAAAAAAACAATAATATATAAAGTTGAGCAATAGACTAGACAAAAAATATTTTCGTGGTACGATGGAAAAGTAACAAATGGCGCCTGTCGTCAAGCGGTTAAGACCTCGGATTGTGGTTCCGATATGCATGGGTTCGAATCCCATCAGGCGCCCCATTTAAAGAAATTGCACCTTCGGGTGCTTTTTTATTAGGTATGATAAAGGTTTTGATGGCTAGAACAAGTAGTTATTGTTGAATTTTATTCATACTTTAAATATTCGTATTTTATATTTTTAATCATTTTTATATTATGAAACTTTGTTTTTCATTGAAGGATTGTTGTTACTTATTGTTACAAATTATACGTTTATATTAAAGCTTTCTGTATAGCCTGCCGTAAATATTTTTGTGATATGAGGTTTAGTAAATATGGAAATTAATGGTAGAAACTATAATTTTAAAGAAACTAAAAATGATATAAGTTATAATGATTTCGGTGTCAAAGATAAAAAATTGAAAAATATATTTGATCACTTTGACGCAAATAAGGATGGTAAGCTTTCGGCTGAAGAGCTGGATACTGCTTTTAAGATTTTTTCTGATATGGACAATACTGGAGGCTTTTCGAATAAGAAACTCTCAGATGAAGAAGTAACTGCAGGAATATTGGCACTCCCTAAATCTGCAAGAATTTCAGTTGACGCGATGAAAACTTTTATTACTCGATTGGTTACAATAAACAATGGTAAAAATGTTGCACAAGATATTTATAAACAAATTGATGGTATTAGTTGGTATAAAAATACAATTGAGAAGTTAAAAAGTATAAATAAAGATAATGTAATTGAGGTATGGAAATCCTATTCAAACGTAAGTAAGAATGATGAATCTTTGGCTTCTGCTATTGATAATGAAATCAAGCTTGATGTTGAAGAAGTAAAAATTTATATTTGTAAACCTCTTGTTGCCAGAGCACAACAGGCGGGTGTTGCTTGTGGTGATTATTCTAAGTTTAAAAATATTGATGAGGTAAATAAATTTATTGAATTTACAATTCAGAGAATTGAAAATGTAGAAAATAAAAAATTAGTAAATGACTTTAAAAAAGAAACACCATTTGATTCTACAGATTATCCACAATATGAAAATGTTTTATCATATGTAGAAAAAGCTGCCAAATCGCATAAAAACAATCTTAACGAAAATCAGATGAAAGATATTACAAAAATGGTTGTCCTTGCATGTAAGAAGTATAATATTTCTGAAATATCCCCTATTATAGCCCAAATGTTGGGTACTGAATCCGGCGGATTTGTCTTCGATGAACGGTCTATGGATCCGGATTTGATTTATAAAGGTGTTATGCAAGTTGATTATGAAACTTGTTGCTGTGTTTTGAATAAGAGAGAGCCTATGCAAATTGGTAAGACTATTTATGGTAAGAAGTCTGATGAGGTTTATAATGCTTGGCATGATGCTCATTTTAGTCAAGATGAAGCTTTAATTGAAAAGATTAGAGCTAAATATCCTAATCCAAGTGATCTTTATGAAGCTATTAAAGCTGATGTTGAGTTAGGACTTGAAATAGGTATATTAGCTTATAAAGCAAAATTAAGTCAGGCTAAAGGTAATGTTAAAGAAGCCGTAGCTTTGTATTGCGGAGCAAATTATTCATGTGATTTTAGTACTGTTCCTGCAAAATTAGATATAAAACCAAAGGAGAAAAAATAATCTTTGGAGGTAAGTGCAGTAAGCTCTCTAGAGTTGCCAATACATTGTAATATGATTGGTACAAGATTCTTTTATTAAAAATGAAATTTGGAGATGATTTTAATGAATAAGTATTTAGTTAGTATTGTATGTATATTGTTATTTTCAGCACAACAAGTTTTAGCGAATCCTATCTCGCCAAGTTGTTCATATAAGGGAATTCCATTATATGGTCGTGTGAAAGTTGTGGATAGTCTTGCGGATTTCAATGTAAGACGGGTTTCTTCAATGGAAGATTTAAAAGTAAAACAAGTTTCATCTTTTGCCAACAGCTGTGGACGCTGGCAATTTGTAGATTCTTTCCCTGATTTTACTATTAAATATGTAGATTCAATTGCTGATTTTAGTATAAGATTTGTTGATTCCCTAGAAGGTATTTAACTAATCTTAGCCTGTAATTTTAGCATTAACGCATTTGTCTAAGAATGATGTCATTACATTTTTGAAATTTTCGCATTCTGTTTTATTGCAAGCTTCAAATCTCAATGTGAAAACTGGTTCAGTGTTACTTTGTCTTATTAGAGCAAAACCACCATCAAATACGATTCTCATACCGTCTAGTGTTACAATTTCTTTTATTTGAGAGCCAAACATATCAGGATTTGTTTGAACTTCATTTTTCATTGCCTCAAGAACTTCTTTTTTTAAATGATTTGGACAAGGAAAACGAACTTCATCACTTGTATAAACTTTATTGAATGGTTCTAGGATATCTTCAAGCTTGAAATTTGGATTTTGCTTTTTATTTTTAGCAATAATTTCAATAATTCTGCAGCCTGCATAAATAGCATCATCAAATCCGTAGTATCTGTCTTTGAAGAATGTATGACCACTCATTTCTCCGCCTAATACAGCGTTAGTTTCTTTCATTTTTTCTTTGATATATCCGTGTCCGGTTTTAGCCATTACAGCATTACCACCTGCATTGTTGATTGTGTCGTAAAGGACTTGTGAACATTTTACTTCAGATACAATGGTTGGTTTTGAATCAATTATATCCATAGCGTAAATCAAAAGAAGTTTGTCTCCGGTAAGAGGAGTTCCGTTAGAATCTACAAGCCCGATTCTGTCGCTATCTCCATCATATGCGATACCAACATCGGCATTGTTATCAAGAACTGTTTTAGAAAGAGTTTCAAGAGTTGATAATACGCTTGGATTTGGGTGGTGATTTGGAAATCTTCCATCAGGTTCAGAGAATAGTTCTATAACTTCGCAGCCAAGCACTTTGTATAATTGAGGTCCTACAATTCCGCCTGTTGCATTTGCACTGTCTACAACAACTTTAATGCCTTCTCCTATCTTTCCGAACTTCTCTTTCATCTCTTGAATATATTCCGGAATTATTTCGGTTGAATAATCTTTTACTTTAATGTCTTCAGGCAAAGATTTCCAGTTAGCGAACGTTAATTCTTTAACTTCTTTGATTTGTAGTTCATTTAATGTTTGTCTGTTGTAAGTCATCTTTAATCCATTGTATTCACTAGGATTGTGGCTGGCTGTGATAATCATTGCTCCGTCAAGGTTATGTGCAACTTCAGAATAATATCCGATAGGTGTTGGAGCAAGTCCAAGGTCTTCAATATGTTGAACTCCTGAATCTTCAAGTCCTTTTATTAAAACTTTTTTTAAAGATGGAGAATGTAATCTTGCATCCATACAAACACTAATGTATAAATCTTTTGATTCTTTTCCGTTTTGAGCTGAAAGCCAGTTTACATAGCTCAAACCTATATTATAGAAAAGTTCTTCTGTAATATCATCATTATAAATTCCTCTAATATCATTTTTACCAAAGGCGTGTTCATATTTTTGCATAATTCACATCTCCCAATTTTTTCAATATAATAGAATCATACCATGAAAAAAATGATTTCAAAATTTATGAACAATCAGAATTTCGCCGGATATATTTTTGTGTTACCGGCAATTTTAGGTGTTTTTATTTTTATAATAATTCCTGTTATTTGTTCATTTGGGCTCAGTTTTGCTAAATGGGATTTGTTGAATCCTATTGAGTTTGTCGGGGTTCAAAATTATGTAGAGATTTTTCATAGTAATTTATTTTATAAAATTTTGGTAAATACAATAGTTTTTGCCTTATCAACGTCAATATTCGGGGTTATAATCCCATTAGCTCTGGCTGCGATACTAAATTCTAAAATTATTGGAAGTGAGTTTTATAAAACTGCATATTTTTTGCCATTTATAACTCCGATGGTTGTTGTTGGAATAGTATGGGCGTGGATATTTGACCCTAATATCGGATTGTTAAATCAAGTTTTGCATATTCATATAAATTGGCTTTATGATTCGAAATATGCTATGCCTGCTCTGATTATTGTTTCTGTTTGGAAGTTAATTGGGTATAATATGATAATTTTCTTGTCTTCATTATCTTCTGTTTCAAAAAGTTTGTTTGAAGCTGCAAAAATAGATGGTGCAAATAGTTTCCAAGTATTTAAAAATGTAACTGTTCCAATGCTGTCACCTACGATATTTTTCGTAGTTATTATTACAACAATAAGTTCTTTTCAGGTATTTGATTTGATTTATTTGATGACCCAAGGCGGACCGTTTGATAGTACTAATGTACTTGTTTATGCAATATATAAAAACGCATTTGAGTATTTTAATATTGGTAGAGCAAGCGCGATTGCATATGTGTTGTTTATAATAATTCTGGTTTTGACATTGGTTCAATGGAGCTTAAGAAAGAAGCTTGTGTATAATGAAGAGTAAATGATTTGTGTATTGTTTACCAATCAATAGTATTTTCTACTTCTGTTTCATTCATTAGAGGAAGTTCAAATATAAAACTGTTGTTTGTTCCGTTAGCTTCCAAATAAATGTTTCCACTATGAGCTTCTACGATTTTTTTGCAAAAATATAATCCTAAACCTACGCCAAATTTTTTATGTAATTTTGCACCTGAGGCATATTTATTAAATAGTTGTTTTTTGATTTCTTCCGGAATTTCCGGACTGGAGTTTTGTATTTTGAATATTATATTATTTTTTATTTTGCTAAGACTTAATGTAATGGTAGAATTCCTGAATCCATAGTTAATGCTATTATTTATTAAGTTAGAGAGTACTCTTCGGAGTTGGAATTCATCTGCAAAAATTTTACATTCGATATCCGTTAGGTTTGTTGTAAATTCTAAATTTATATTTTTTTCTTTTCCTAAGGAATGAGTTTCTTTTATACAGGTATTTATTAGTTTATCAAATTGAAAATAATCTTTGCAAAGTTCCACGATACCATTTTCGTATTTGTAGATTGTAAGAATCGAATATAACATTTCATTCATGAATGTTCCCGATTCTATAATCATATTTATAATATCTTGCTGTTCTTTATTTAGTTCTCCGTAACTTCCGTTTAATAGCATTTTTAGGCTGCTAATCTGGGCTTGAAGCGGATTCTTTAAATCGTGGGTTAATGTTGATAGGTAAGTTTCTTTTTGTTTTTCCCGCAGTTTCTTTTCGTCAATATTATGAGCTATTGTGATTAAACCTTCTGCAGTGTTACTGTTAGAAATAATTGGAGTTTTGCTGACGCTGTACCAATGTTCGTTTCCTTGATGGTCAATTGTTAATTTTTCTTTTGTTATGCTTTTTTTATTTTCTAATACATATTTATCCTCAAAATTAATCATAGGAAGAGCTTCTTTTAAATCGAGGTGAATATTTTTTATATGATCTTTGCCTTGTTTAACAAAATCCTCTGCGTGTTTGTTTCCTATTATGTAGTTGTTGTTTTTGTCTTTCATATAAACATGCATTTGCAGAGTGTTTAGTATTGTATGAAGCTGGTTATTTTGAATTATAAGATTCTTTTTTATATTTTCTTCAGATGTAATATCTTTTGAAATTGATAAAATTCCTTTTGGCTCATTATTTTCAATTATAGGAATCAATGTTTGTTTTATTATTTTTTCTTTTTCTTTGATGAGTATTTTGAATGTATGTGTATATGTTTTCTTATTTGTTAAAATATTTTTTGTATGATTATTAATTGTTTCTATGATAATTGGATCAATATTAAGAATTTCTTCTAATGATTTATTAATTATGTCAGATTTTTTTGAAATGCCGAAAGCTTTTAAGAAAGCGCTGTTGCAGGTAACATATTTGTTCTCTAAATTTTTTACTGTGATAATATCTTCACAATATTCTAGGACCGAACCTGACAAATCAGTCATAGTTTTTGAAGATGGGAACGTTTTAAACACTAAAATATAATCTCCTTTTTTTGTTTCAATCCGTTGAGTGTATAATAAACGCTTATCGTTAACAATTACCTAGTAGGGTAACTTTTAAGTAATAATCAGGGTAATAGACAACAAAAAGAAGATTCAAAAATTAATATCAAAATTAATATCAAAATTAGTATCAATATTTTTGAAATTAAGCTTGTTGATCAATATTTTGTTTAGGTTGAGGTTTTTCTAATCCTATAGTTTTTAAAATAGGGTGAATAAGAGGATGAGATGCAATAGGTGCTACAATAGCTAAACCTGTTACAGAACCAAGTATAGAGCTTCCTTCAATAATTCCTTTAGCAAGATTTTCGTTAATATTATCTTTAGTAAATTTAACTTTTGGTTTTATAAGATTGTTTAATTCTTCAAGTTTTGCAGCTTTATCAGCATCTTCAAGTTTGCAATATTTTACAAAGTCTTCAGGCTTTTTGAAAGCTTGTAGAACAGGTTCACTTTTTGTAAACATTCTTGCTATAGAGAATGCACCTTTTTTAAATACCGGAATAATAGCTGCAAGGTAAATACCAAGACAAATCATTTGATATAAAAATTCTTTAGTTGCAGAGAATCTTTTAGTTTCCGGGTCAATATTGTGATCCATTAAAATAAATCCAGGACGACCAACTGCTTTAAGGCAAGTCTCAGTAGTAACCTGAGCTGCAGTACTTTGGGTCATGTTATATAGTGTTGTATTAGATATAATGTTTTGAATTCCGCCTATCATATTAACCGACCCTCATTCCTGAATTTGTAAATCCTGAGATGCTTACATTATGAATAGGTGTAAGCTGTTTTACATCACTTCTGCCAGTTTGAGTGATTTGGGTTTTTGTTGTGTCAATTTCTGCAGTTTTTGATGTAACATCAAGTCTTGCAGGTTCTTCTTTTTTATTTTTATGAAAAATCTTATCTGTAAAAGGTTTAATAACCATAGAACATAGTCCTGGTATTGCGACAAGAGCTGCAGTACAAACGCCTATAAATTGCAGGTTGTGTTTTGCTATTTCAGCCATTTTAGGATCTTTAACAAGTTTTGCCCCTTTTCCTGCAAGTGCACTGCAGGTAATATAAGTAGGGATTGCGATAACTTCGGTTAAACCTTCTCTTAAGGCTGTGTATTTTTTTGTTTCCGGAGATTCTTTCTTATCCATCATTGTGAATAATGGTCTAAAAATCCCTTTTGCAGTAGCGATAGCTACAACAACGTATGCCGGATTGTTATCCCGTCCTAAAGATTCCAGTGCTCTTTTTACTAAGCTGCCTTTTGACATTGATCTATTCTTTCTACCTGCCGAACTATTTTTTTACAATTCATGGTGATAAGTTCACCAACAATTATTTTAAATCAAAGAAAAAATAAAATTGCTAGGAAAACAACAAAACTTTACAAAAAATCATATAAATGATGTAGAAAATAATTATTATTTTAAGTTATATTGTTTGGTTATTCAATAATTAGTATTTCTATTGTATAATTTTGTCAGGATTTATTTAAACGGGGTGAGTGTAAATGAAAAATAAGAAGAAAATGTGTGTATTGTTGATGATTGCAGTACTTGGTGTTTGTTCGATTAAATCAGAAGTTTATGCAAATGATGATGTTGAAAATGCTGCAACAGATGTTGTACAGGTGCAAAAAGATGATTCTCAAGAACAAGAAACTGAGGAAATTAAAGGTAATAGAGAGGCTTTAGAAAAAGCAAAAAGTCTAATGGCTAAAAAAGATTTTCAAGCTGCAATTACTTATTTGAATGCGTACATTACTTCTAAACCAAAAAAATACGAAGGTTATAAATATAGAGGTGATGCTTTTTATGCATTAAGACAGTATTCTCTTGCTCAAAAAGATTATCAAACTGCAGTTGATTTGAAGGCTGATGATGATAAATTTGTTACCGGAACTAAAGTTATAAGTGCAGTTGTTCTTGGTGCTGATAAAGAAGAACAACTGCAAAATGCAGAATTGGGTAATTTGTACGGAAGATTGATGTATGCTCAAAAAGCATTAAATGATCCTGCTTATGAAGCTTCATATTCAAAAGCTGTAAAATATAATTCTCATATTTATCTTCCTCAACCTAAAAAGAATGATATAACTAGAATTAATTGTCCGCAAAAATATGGTAAAGTTTTAAACCCATTAGGAGTTGATTCATATATTTATGGTGCAATCGAAGATATTGAAAATTCTAAGTTTAAAGATGCAGAACATAAGAGTCAGTATCTTATTTCGAATTATCCGGAATATTATATGGGATATTATTTAAATGGTGTTGCTTTATCTGGATTAGATAAGGATGAGGATGCAATTCTTGCATTTGAAACAGCTTTAAAATACAATCCTTATGATTTTGAATCTTTGGCGAGTTTGGGTTTGATTTATTATAACAAGATTGAACAAGCTTTTTCTGTTAGCGATTCCAAAAAGTCAATTGAATATTTTGAAAAAGCTTTAAAATATAATCCGAATTGTAATTCTTATTATTTGTATATGGGTATGAATGCACTTCAGGCAGGTCGTAATACTTCAGCTATTGCAAGTTTTAATAATGCTATAAAATTGAAATCTAATGATTACAACAGCATGTACTATAAACTTATTGCTCAATATCTTAATGAGGATTATAGTGATGTAACCGATGGTGCTGCAAATTTATTATATAAACATGTTTCTAACTATAATTCGGTATTATATTTGAGAGCTTTAGCTTATTATAAAATGGGGTCTTATGATTTAGCACTTGAAGATTTGGATATGATTTCAAATTCGGTAAATGATATTTTTAATATGGATTTAAAAACTCCTACTGATAGCGAAAAATCATTGGAAAGTTATGTTTACTATTTGAAAGCTCAAATTATGCAAAAGAAAGGATTTGGTGCAAAATCTGATCTTATAAAAGCTTATGAAAATCCGATTATTGCAAAACTATCACAACTTGAAAAGGCAATAGTTCCTTATGTAAAACCTTTTTCTGGTAGACAAGTTTTAACAGCTGATTATGAAAAGTATAATAATTTTTATAATAATGAACTTCCGAAATTGCTTACCGGAAATATAGAATTTTCAGAAGATGATATTGAAAATCAATATGATTATATAAGAACAACTTTTGCAAATGTAGGTATAGGGTTTAAGAAAGAAAATGACTCTTATAAATTGGCAATAATAGAAGGGTATCCTCAAGAAAGATATTTATCTAAACTTCAACAAGAAACTTCTGTAGTTGCAAATGCTTCTGAAACTATAAATTCTGAAAAACCTGTATTAAGAGCTAATTCTTTACAAGAAGAAGTCTTGCTTGAAGATAATCAAATGTCTATTGCTCAAATGCTAGCCACTAATTCATTAGCTGCGGTTTCATCAAAACAAACAGAAATTCCTGTTGAAAAAATTATAAAACCTGTTCAAGAAGAAAAACTTCCGGAGAAAATTGTTGAAGTAGAAACTCTAAATGATACAGTTTTGGCGAAAGAGTCAGAAAGTATAGTTTTAACTGAAAAAGATGTTGTTTCCGCAGTAGCGCCTATTAAAGAAAAAACGACGAAAAAAGTTGAAAAAAAATCTAAAGTTGAATCTGTTAAAATTATCGAAGAAACTGTTTCAGAAGCAAAAACTGATCTAACAGAAAATGTTGCAGATCATCCAGAAGTTTCTGATGTTGTAATACCTGCTGTTGAAGAAAAAACAAAAAGTATTGTTGAAAAACATGCAAAAGTGGATTCTCCTAAAGTTGTTATCGAGAAAAAAGAAATTCCTGAAATAGATGACAGTATGGATGTTGTAGTGCTTGAACCTCAAAATAGCTTGTTTATGGCTGCAAAAACTCAGATTCAACAGGAGTCTTTTAATATCAAATATCCGGCTGTAGAACAGGTTGTAACTAATAATGAAGAAGTTATTGCTAATAGTGATGATAATGTTATAACTTCCGATGATAGTCCGGTGATTCTTCCAGAAACTGAGTCGGAATTAGATAAAAAGCAAGAAGGTTCTGTTGCGGTTCCTATTGTTATTGTACCTGAGCTCGAACCAAAATCTTCCGAAGAAATTGAAGAAACTCAACAAATTCATATCACTGAAGTAAATAGTGAATTAGAACAATCAAATGTTTTGGCTATGAGACCAACTATTGAACCCGAAAAATTTATAGAAACTTCAACCAAAGATACTATTGTTGTTTCAGAACCTGTTGAAACCAAAGCAGATAAGGTTAAGAAAGAGAAAAAAGTAAAAACAGAAAAGGTTAAAAAAGAAACAGAATTGAACCTTGTTGATGATGTAAAAGATCAACTTGAAAAGCCTGTTAAAATAAAAAAAGAAAAAACAATAAAGGAAAAGAAAACTACTCCAATTGAAGAAAAACCATTGAAGGTGAAAAAAGAAAAAGCTGTTAAACAAATTGAACCTCAAATAGTTGAAACGGATACTGATGCTATAGAATCTGTTGATGTTGTTTCTCAGAAGAAAGAGAAGAGAGTAAAACCTAAAAAAGAAAAAAAAACAACAGAAAAAGAAATGGCAATTGATTCAATTGTACAATCTGCATTAGGAACTGCTGAGGATTCTGTAGAAGATAAGCCTATCGTAGAACCTGAGGTTGTTCAAAATGAAGAAGAAAAACCTGTAAGTTTGGATAAAGCTGATTCTGAACATAAATCTTTTTGGGCAAAATTGTTTGGCAAAAAAGATAAAAATGATGAACTTGCTAAAACTAAACCTGAAAAAGTAAAAAAAGAAAAAATAAAAAAAGTTAAAGAATCTAAATCAGATATTAAATCTGATATCGATTCTTTAGAACAATTTGTTAATACAGAAGATAAAGTTATTGATATCGTAGATGATTCTATAGAGCAAAAAGAGCTTCCGGTATCAGATGCGATTGTTCCGTTAGAAAAACCTGTAAAGGTTAAAAAAGAGCGTATAAAAAAATCAAAATCAAAAATAAAAGAACAAGTACTTGATGTTATTGAAGACCCTCTTCCAAATCTTCTTGATTCTGAAAATAATATCGAAGTTGAGGAAATTCCTGTTTCTTTTGACGAGGATTCTGTTGAAACTAAAGTTAAAAATAAAAAGAAAAAAGTTCGTAATAAATAATTTTAATATAAATAAAAAGAGCCTTTAAAGGCTCTTTTTATTTAAGTTTTACATCTACTATTGAACTTAGAACTTTTCGGTATCGTTTCAGATAAGAAATAAATTGTTTAATATCTTCTTCTGAGAATTCTTCGTCCATTTTTGCTTGAATTTGTTGACCTTCTTTTGAACCTATTTTTATTATTTCAAGTCCTTTAGGTGTTATAATATTTCGTTTAATGATTATGTTGTCTTTAGTGTCAGCAATTCTTTTTATAAATCCTCTTTCTGCCATATCATTCAAGATTTTTCCAATATGAGCCTTCCCTTTAAAAAGAAATTTTGCAATTTCGGATTGTGTTAAATACGGTTCAAAGTCTAAAATGAACAAAATTGCGAGTTCATCAGCTGTAAGTTCTGAACTGATATATTGAAGTTGATGTTCACGTCGGAATGACTTATTAAAGTTTGCAGTGTAATCAATTTGGTAAGGAAGATGGTTTTCTAATTTATCATATGCCTCGTTGCTAATCATACCTGTTTCCTTTTCTACCTGTATGCTTTATTCTACTATTTTTAGAGTATAAAGGCAAGTGTTTTATTGACAAAAATTTTTATATTAAATATGATTAGGGTAGAAAATTCTACCTTAAAATTATAAATAAGAATATATGGAGATAAATATGAAACTTAAATTGACAAGAAAAAAATTGGCAATACTTATATTATTAATAATTATTGTTCCTATAATATATAATAAAGTATCAGGCTTTATCGGCGGTATGATTATGCAAAAAATGATGAAAATGCCGAAAGAAGTTGTTGTTGATACTCCGCATAATGAAGAAGTGTTTATTGAAGCTGAATCAACTGGACGTGTAGAGGCTAAATATTCTGTTGATGTTATAGCCAGAGTCTCAGGATTTTTGATAAAAAAATACTTTAATGAAGGGGATTTTGTACATAAAGGTCAGTTGATTTTCCAAATAGATCCAAAAGAATATCAATTAGAAGTTAATAATTCTCGCGCTGCAGTTAGCCAATATTCAGCACTTTTAAAAAATGCTCAACAGGAGTTAGATAGAGCAAATGCTCTTGTTAAAGAAGATTTAATCAGTCATTCTGATGTGGATTCGAGCTTGGCTTCCAGAAACTCTAACAAAGCTTTGTTAGAAGCTGCAAGACAAAAATTTGAATTAGCAAAAGTTAATTTAAGCTATACTTCAATTAAATCACCAATTGATGGACGTATTGGTAAAATAAAAATTACAGAAGGTAACTATGTTAATGCAACATCAGGTCCTCTTGTAAATATTTCAAGTACAGATCCTGTTTATGTATCATTCAGTTTAAGAAGTCAGGATTTTGTAAAACTTTTAAAAGCCAGTGATAAATTTAAAGATGTAGAAGTAAGAATTCAATCCAGTGAAGGTAAAGAATATCCTTGGATTGGTACAATTGATTTTGTAGATAATCAAATAGATCAAAATTCAGGTTCTGTGCCAATGCGTGCAACTTTTGACAATCCAAAAGGCTGGCTTGTTCCTGGAGATTATATGAAGGTTACATTGGTATCTCCACAAAAAGTTTCGTATATGACAGTTCCTCAGGCATGTACTAAAGGGGATGCGATGAGTGGCTATTACGTTTGGACAGTTAAGGATGGAAAAGCTTACAGAAAAGATATTAAAGTTTCAGATGATATAAATAACAATTGGGTTGTAGAAAGCGGATTGAGTCCTAAAGATAACGTTGTTGTCGCAGGTATTCAAAATATTACAACTGATGGGCAGAGTTTAAAAATTCTTTCTGCTCAGGAGTATGAAAAACTTGAGAAAAAAGGTAAAAAATAATGAAAAAGATATTTGATAAAGAAAAATTGTTTTTCTTCATAAAAAAGCCTAGATTTGCACTGGTAATTTCGGTTTGTATAGTAATTGTAGGTTTGATTTCATATCTTGGATTGAAACAAGAAAGTTATCCTGACGTTACTCCTCCGCAAATACAAGTAACAGCCTCATATCTTGGTGCCTCAGCAGAAGTTATTGAATCTTCTGTTGCAACCGTTTTGGAAAATAAATTAAATGGTGTCGAAAATCTTACATATATGACTTCCACTTCTTATGACGGAAGTTATACGTTAACAATGTATTTTAAGGTTGGTTCAGATAAAAATATTAACTTGATGAATGTTAATAATAGAATTCAACAAGTTCAATCAAAATTACCTGAAGATGTTCAAAGAACTGGTGTAACCGCTGTTAGTAGAACTGCCGGTGCCGGTGCTTTATTGTTATCTCTGTATCCGGAATCAGGAGATTGGTCAAGATTAGATTTATCCAATTACGCATCTATATATATTAAAGATGAAATTAAACGTATTGATGGTGTAGCTGATGTTGATGTTTATGGTGCAGGTGATTACTCAATGAGGGTTTGGCTTGATCCTCAGAAAATGGCAGGATTGAATATTTCTTCTTCGGATGTTCGTGCTGCGATTTCTTCTCAAAATACTCAAGTTACAGCAGGAGCTTTAGGTGCTTTGCCTACAGATGATAATAATGCACTTCAATTAACATTAAAAACAAAAGGTAGATTGGATAATCCAAAAGATTTTGAAAATATTATACTTCGCTCTAATATGGATGGTTCAAATGTAAAAATTAAAGATATTGGTAGAGTTGAATTAGGGGCGGAATCTTATTCAAGATTAGGTATGATTGATGGCAAACCTTCAACGGTAATTGCAGTTTCTCAACTGCCAGATGCAAATATTTTGAACATGGTTAAAGCTGTTCATGCAAAAGTTGATGAATTAAATGCCAGAATGACTAATGGTATTAAGATTGTTACAATTAAAGATGATGCTGAGTATATTCAAGAATCCATGAAGGAAGTTGAATTTACTATTTTATTAACTGGTATTATTGTTGTATTAATTATTTACTTGTTCTTAGGTGATGGAATGGCAACTTTAGTACCTTGTGCAACAATTCCTGTATCGTTGATTGGTACCTTTGCTGCATTAAAGGCATTGGGTATGTCTATTAACTTGTTATCATTGTTCGCTTTAGTATTGGCAGTCGGAGTTGTTGTGGATGATGCAATTGTTGTTATTGAAAATGTTAAGCGTCACATGGAAGAAGGTAAATCTGCGATTATAGCTACTCAATTAACGATGGAAGAGGTAGGAGCTTCTCTTGTCGCAATGGCGATGGTTTTGATGGCTGTATTCGTTCCTATTATATTTATGGGCGGTATGACAGGTGTTATGTATAAACAGTTTGCTGTTTGTATTGCTGTATCTATTGCAATTTCTGCAATATGTGCATTATCATTATCTCCCGCTATGTGTTCTCATTTTCTTGGTAGAGAAAAATCTGATTCTTCAAAGAAAATGCTTGGAAAATTTGGTGTACGTTTTAAACATATAAAAGAAAGAATTATTCAAAGAACTCAAAGAATTGTTGAACGTTTTAACGCTGGTTTTAGCAAGCTTGAAGATTTTTATATGGAATATGTTACTATGTTTGTATATAATAAAAAGCTTGTAATTATTTCGTATTTAATAATTGTAGTATTAACTTTGGGTTCATTTAAGTTTATATCAACAGGTTTTATTCCTGATGAAGATCAAGGGGTTCTAATTTCCAGTATAACACTTCCTGATGGTGCTTCTTTAACCAGAACAGAAGAAGTTGCGGTAAATTTTGTAAACCAAGTTAAAGATATAGATGGTGTTGATGCTTCAAAATTAACTGTTTTTGGTGGAAATGGTGCAACAAATTCAGCATTTGCGATTATTTTACTTAAAGATTATGCAGAT
Organism: bacterium; assembly: GCA_014803505.1. Taxonomy (GTDB): domain Bacteria; phylum Cyanobacteriota; class Vampirovibrionia; order Gastranaerophilales; family Gastranaerophilaceae; genus Zag111. The sequence continues at coordinate 18,510 of JAAVBM010000081.1, forward strand.
AGAAGAGTTGGACCTATAGAATGGATAATAAGAAAAGTTCAAGGTAGGTCGACAGATTTACGTCATACTGCAATTTTATCTAAAGTACGACAAATTGCAGGTAATACAAAAGAAGCATCAATTATCGTATTCTCACCTCCTGCTATTAATGGTATGAGTATGATGGGTGGTTTTGAATTCCAGATGCTTTCTCAAGGTGATTATACATCTCAAGAGATGGAAGCTTGGGCTCAAAAACTTATTGCTGCGGCAAATCAAGATCCGAACTTATCTAATGTTAATACAACATTCCAAGCGAATGTTCCACAATATATTCTTGATATAGATTATGCAAAGGCTTTAGCTCAGGATGTTGATTTGCAAGAATTGTATTCAACTTTATCTTCAATGCTTGGAACATATTATGTTAATGATTTTAACAAGTATGGTCGTGTATTCAAGGTTCAAATTCAAGCAGAAAGTAAGTTCAGAGATAAAGCAACCGATTTGGAAGGTATTTACGTTAAAAATAGAAATGGTGTCCAAGTTCCTGTTTTATCTGTTGTTAAGTTACGTCAAACTGTAGGTACAGCATCCATAACAAGATATAACCAGTATGAATCTGTTCAGATTAATGGACAAGAAGCTGCCGGTAAAAGTTCTGGGGATGCAATGGCTGCAATGGAAGAAGTTGCAAGAAAAGTGTTGCCTTCTGATATGACATTTGACTGGTCCGGTACGTCAGCTCAAGAACGTGAGGCTTCAGGTCAAACAGCAATGATTGTTGCATTTGCTCTTGTATTTGTATATCTATTCCTTGTTGCATTGTATGAAAGTTATACAATTCCTGTTGCTGTACTTTTGATTTCACCAATTGCAGCACTCGGTGCTTTGATATTCCAAATGATGATTAACCAATCATTTGATATTTATTCACAAGTGGGTATGATTACGCTTATTGGTTTAGCAGCAAAACAATCAATCTTAATTGTTGAATTTGCTAAAGAAGAACATGAAAAACACGGTTTATCAGTTAAAGAAGCGGCTGTGAAAGCTGCAAAATTAAGATTCCGTGCAATTATGATGACTGAACTTGCCTTTATTATTGGGGTTCTACCAATGATATTTGCTTCAGGTGCTGGTGCAAATTCCAGAATATCTGTTGGCTCTACTGTGTTTGGCGGTATGGTTGCTGCGTGTACATTGGGTGCAGTTTTAACTCCGGCATTTTATGTTTTAGTCCAGGAGTTTGTTGACAAATTCCCTAAAAGAGAAATTACTGATAAAGATTTGGAGATCTAATATAATGAAAAAGATTTTAAATTTAATATTAATAGCTTCAGTTTTAGCAGTTGGTGCTGATTGTACTTTTGCAAAAAAAGTTAAATCTGCAGAAAATAATTTAGTAGTTTCTAAAAAAGAAAAAGAAATTAAAATTATTGAGACTGAGAAAGAAACTAAAGTTAACCAAAAAAGAGAAATAAAAAAGCTAAAATCAAATGCTAAAACTAAAGCGAAATCTTCAAAAGAAGCTGAAGGAATGTATGAAACTAAATTTCCGACTATCGATAGTCAAATTTCATACACTGATATGAATGGTGAAGTCGCATTGATTGATTGTATAAAACTTGCAATTACTCATCATCCGACAATTATGTCTGCAATAAGTAATTCAGAAATTTACAAAACAAAAATCGGACAAGCTTGGGCTAATTATTTCCCAACAATTAGTGCCGGTGTGAATTATTCAAGAAATGATATGTTTATGACTATGGGTGGAAATTTTGCAAGTATGATTCCTCAAAAGTATAACATGTTTTATGTTCCAAATATTTCTGCAAATATGTTGTTATTTGATTTTGGCAAAACTAAATCTGTTGCAGATTCTGCTAAACGAACATATGAATCTACAAGATATGATGCTGAAACAAGTATTGAAAATGTTATTTATAATGTAAAAGTAGCATATTACAATATGGTATTTGCAAAGATTCAAAGAGAAGTTTATGAAACTACTGTTCAGGATTATGAACTACAGTTGAAGCAAGCGAAAGCTTATTATGAAATTGGTAAAAAAGCTAAAATTGATGTAACTTATGCTGAATATAATTTGGGAAAAGCCAAACTGAATTTAATTAAAGCTAAAAATACTTTGGAACTTGCATCAGTACAACTTGCGAATGCTGTAGGTATTCCAGAATTGGCAGAAGTTATATTAAAAGATGGTTTAAATACAAAAGAATACGAAGTTAGTTTTGCTGATTTAATTCAAACTGCAGAGGCTTCACGTCCATCATTATTGGCAGCTAAAAAGAGAATGGATGCTGCAGAGTTAAATGTTCGTAGTGCAAAACGTTCTTTTACTCCTGATATTGGAGCTTTTGGTTCATATCAATATGGTGGTAGAGAAATTAATGCAGATTATGGTTATCAATTTGGTTTACAAATGCAGTATTCTAATATGAACCCTATGCTTTTGAAAAAACAGGTTGATGAAGCTAATGCAACTTATAAAAAATCTGTAGCTGATTATGAACAAGAACGTCAGAATGTTTATTTGGATGTAAAAAGTGCATATATAAATTTGATGAATTCTCATGATAGTATTGGAGTTTCAAAACTTGCTCTTCAACAAGCAAAAGAACAGCAATATCAGGCGTTTAGAAGGTATCAAGTAGGTCTTGGTGATGCAATTGAATTCAAAGATTCGGAAAATACTTATTTGAATGCCCAGTTGGATTACTATCAAACTCTTTTACAATATAATATCAACGCTGCAGAAATTGAACGAGTTATTGGTGCTCCAATTAAAGAATCTGATAAAGAATTATAGTTTTTATTTTTAATATGACTGGCTGCGAATGATTTTCATTCGCAGTCTGCTTGTGTTAAACTTTTTTTATGATATTTCTTGAATCTTTATATAATAATTGGTGTAAAATTCCTGATAAAATTAGGTTCTTATTTATTGGAGCTTTGAATGCTGGGATATCTTATTTGATTTTTGCTTCAGCGATATTTCTGGCAGGAGAAAAACATTATCAAGCATGTGTTATTTTACAGTGGACTCTATCTTCTGTATTTTCATATTTCAATCAGAAATTTTTTGTTTTTTGTACTAAAGGTAATTATGTTAAAGAGTATTTAAAATGTTGTTCAACTTGGGCTGTAAGTTACTGTTTGAATGTTGTTATTCTTGAACTTTTGGTTCGTTTTGCAATAAAAAATGTTTATATTTCTCAATTTATTTCGATATTTTTAGTTTCAGTAGTAACATATGTATTGTTTAAATATTTTGCATTTAAACCAAAAGTTTAATATAATATATTTTTAGATTTCTAAGCAAAATAGCAAAAAAAATATTTTGAAGGTTTATATCTTATAAATTTATAAAATGAAAGGATAGGATAAGAATGGGAAATTTATTAACAGTTTGTAGAGCATTTGGGGCTAATAACATTTCAGAATTACAAAAATTGCGTAAAACTGTTCAAGCTGACGAACCGGGGAAAGCAATTGCAAGATTTGTATTTAATGGGAAAGAGCTTATGGATAGTTTCCAGTCTTCATTACCTAGTGTTCCTGAATCAGCTGAAATAAATCCTTTTAAATCATTGCTAGAAAAGTTTTTTCCTAAAGGATTTTCTGAAAATTCAAGAACTTTTATTGATGTAATTTTACATAAATTTGGTAGGGAAAGTTATGCAAAAAATGGTTCACTAACTGTATTTTCTCGGACTAAGAATGCAGGTGAGCTTGTTCATTCAAATGAAACCCGAGTGTTATCTAATAGCGCAGGAGCTATTATTGATATGGTAGATAAAAGTGAGGTTGGAACGGCTAATGTTTTTGCTCATTATTCTAGTATGGCAGATAAGTCTTCTAAGATTTCAGATTTGTTAAATAGTATAACTTATAATGAAAATAAAGGTATTGCGCATGCCACAATCGATTATTCAGGACAAGGCAGTATAAAGGCTTTGAGAGGTGATGTAAAAGCTCCTGTTGAATTTGTTGATTCATATACTAGAATTATGACCGGAGGAGAATATCATAAATTACCCGAAATGATAGAAGCTACTAAAATTTTGTCTAAGTCTAATGATGCGGCTTTGGAAGTGTTTGATATTTAAGTAAAAGATTTTAAGTAATACCAAAAGAACAACCATTTATGTTTGGTTGTTCTTTTTGGTGAAGAAATTTTTTATTTTAGTAATAAATATCGATTCATATTTAAATAATTTCATTTGAGTAATTTTTCTGTTTATTCCATCTTGTAGACTTTTGTTTAGTCTGTTTATTTTATAGTTAACATAAAAACTACCAAAAAATATCCAACCTAAAACATTATGGTGGATGTTAATATCAAATTTATATTTAATGTAGGATTCAATATTTTTGAGGATTTGCAAAGTTAGTATTAGATTTATGCAAAACCATGCAACATCCGCAATATTTATAATAAATTCTTTTTGAATGCCTTTTAAATCCAAAATGATAGAGATTACGTCTAATCCTATTAGTGTGCAAAACCAATTATATTTATGAATTCGTTTTTTAGGATAGAGTTTGTTAATGTCAGTAATAAGCTTCCATAGCCAAATATACCAGTATATTCCTAAAGTACATATACTTAGCAAAATTAATTTTATGGTTGAAGTTTTTCTGATAGCTATATGCGAATTTTCAACGACCATATTATAATGTTATCATTGTTGCACATTTTAGAAATCATACAATTAATTTAAAATAAGTCCTTGACAATTAATTTTGAATTGGTACAATAATAATACATTCGAAGCAATTGCTTGGAGGAGTGCCAGAGCGGTTGATCGGAGCGGTCTTGAAAACCGTCGTACGTGCGAGCGTACCGTGGGTTCGAATCCCACCTCCTCCTCCATTTAAAAAGCCCAAACCATAAAGGTTTAGGGCTTTTTGTTTTAATAAGGGTTTGCTTAAAAAGAATATAATATTTACAGTAATAGCTGTACAATGACGGACATTTCAGGATAGTTATATTTTTTTGAGTAAATGTATTATGACAGATGGTGCGATTTTTTCGGGCAAGTGGCTTTGTGAGCGAGTTTGAGGGGTAGGAAATAATCAAACCATGTGTCAAGCCAATCGGTCAGAACGGTCTTTTTCTGGTCTGGACAGATGGTGTGATTATTTTGGGCAAAGGCACTTTTCACTATAAGCCAGTTGCTTTTTAGGGTGTGTAGGGCGTTTGACAAATGGTTTGATTATTTTGGGCAGTGACCGTTTTGAAATAGAAACATATGGGAATTAATTGATACAAAACCAACACAATGCTCGGAAGTGGTGTTCCAATTTGCTACCTTCAGATGTAAGATAACACTTAGTTTAATAACAGAAGAAAATAGTCGGAAATACAGACTACAAAGTCGGAAGCGTGAATTCTCAGATGTTAAAATTTTAGTCCATTTTAAAGATACGGAAGTTTTTATCCTAAAATACTATATATTTATTTTAATTTAATAGACAGAACGCAACAATAACAATAATTTATGGAAATTTTTAAAAGTAACCCTTGGTTTGATAATACAACATTGAAGTATTACTAAAACGGAAGTAAAATCAAAATATCTTACGGAAGTAGCGGAAGTAAATAAAATTACAATGCATTTTTACCATTATATTTTTTCATGATTTTAAATATGTAACCTTCGGTAATTCCGCAAGCACGCACTAATTTGAGTCTGGAACGTTTTGTTCCATCATAGTTATCTAAAATATATTGGTGTTTATATTTCATTAAGCTTGTTTTAGGAATAAAAAAGTCTCTCCCAGCATAATGCAACATTATTTTCTTTGTTGCTTCAAAACCAACAATAGAAACAAGAGTTTGTAATTCCTCATTATCAATGGATTCTTCTGTAATATATTTTGCCCATTCAGGTTCACTGTAATTCATAAAAATATAATACCACAAATAAATATTTTACTAGAATTTTACTGTGTATTATTCTACTAAACAAATCATGTGACATGTCTATTGTAGTTTGCATCTAGATTTTTCCATCCCAATTATATTTAAATTATTTTTAATAATTTGGAGGAGAATATGAATTATAATTGGATAACTACAAATGAGTTAAGTGAAATATTAGATATTTCAACAAGTGCAATTCGTCAAAACATTCGAAAAGGGAAATACCAAGTTAGAAAAGTTTGCAAATGGTATGAGATATTTATTCCTAGTTTAGATGTTGAAACTCAGAATAAAATAACGATTACTAGGGAGAATGCTTCAAAATCGTTAAAAGATATTCAATATTCTGAGGAGGATAAAAAACTAGCTTTAACTAAATTTGATTTAGTAATGCGATGGCGGAGTTTTACAATTAATTACAAGGGTGGAAAAGTTGAATCTGTAAAAGATTTTATGAAAATTTATAATGTTCAATATAAGAACTCTCAAGCCTACATAAAAATAAATAATGTAAGTCCTTCTACAATGTTTAGATGGAATAAACAGCTAAAAGATTGCAATGATAATTGGCAAGCTTTACTAAACAAGTATAAGGGTTTTACAAAAACAACACAATTATCTGAGATTGAGAAAGAAGTATTCTTGAAATTTTTACTTCATCCTAACCAAACAAACATCGGAAAAGCGATAAAATTGACAAAATATGTTTTACAAGAAAAGGGTATTACTGATTTTTGTTGCGATATGACTTATCGTCGTTTTGCAAGAAAATATATTCAAGAACACTATGATTTATGGGTGTTTTCAAGAGAGGGAGGAAAAGCTTTAAAAGATAAAGTTATTCCTTATATAGAAAGGGATATTTCACAACTTGAGGTTGGTGAGGTAATTATTGGTGACGGTCATAAACTTGCATTTCAAGTCATTAATCCTTTTGACGGTAAATTATGCAGACCTACACTTGTTGCTTATCAAGATTGGAAGTCAGGTGCCATAGTAGGGTTTGAAGTTATGTTAGAAGAAAATACTCAATGCATTGCTTCTGCACTAAGAAATTCTATTATAAATCTTGGGAAAGTGCCAAAATATGTTTATCACGATAACGGAAAAGCTTTTAAAGCTAATTATTTTACCAATTTGGATGGTATATCCGGTTTATTTGTCAGACTTGGAATAACACCTATTTTTGCTCAACCTTACAATGCAAAGGCAAAACCGATTGAACGATTGTTTAGAGAAATGCAAGATAGTTTTGAAAGACTCTTACCATCTTTTGTCGGGTCTTGTATCGATAATCAGCCGGCTTATATGAAAAGAAATGAAAAAGTTCACAAAAAATATCACAATAATTATGTTCCAACTATTGAGCAAGTTATTAAATTACTTAATTACTGGTTAGGATTTCATTATTCAAGACCTTGTAAAAATGTAGAGGGAAAATCTATTGGTGAAGTTTTAGAAAGCGGAAAAGGTGATGGTGTAGATTTATCAATACTTGATGACTTAATGATGGTATCCGAAATTAAAAAGATTGGAAGAAATGGTATTAGATTTTTAAAATCAGATTATTATGACGAAAGCTTATACGGGTTAAGAATAAAAGTCGTTATAAAATATAGTTTATTTGATTTGTCTGAAATTAAAGTTTATGACACTAATGGAAAATTTATCTGTATAGCAAAACGAATGGAAGCGATAAATCCACTTGCAAATTATACAGGTAATGCTAAGGATATTGAAGAATTTAAACAAAAGATAAAACAGCAAAAACGACTTGAACAGCAAACAGTTAAAGCATACTTTGCTGAACTTAAAAAAGATAAAATAGACATACCTCTTTTAGAAGAAAAAGACTATAAAGAATACAATTCGATTGATGATAAGAAATTATATCTTAGTGAATTTAAAGATTTTGAGGAAGATAACAGCCCACCGAAAATTTACAATAGATACGAAAAATATGATTATTTAAAGAAAAAAGATACGTTAACTTTAGACGAAGAAAGTTGGATTTGCAACTACGAACGGTCGGATGAATTTCAGTTAATTTATAGTACTGAAGAAAGGTGATAATTATGAAAAATATATTCGTTAAGACAAAAAATGTAAAAGCTTTTATAGCATTAGCAACTAATTTAAAACATACCCAAAAGAACATACCAAAAATGGGGTTAGTATATGGTGATCCCGGTTTAGGTAAAACTAATGCGATTTTATGGTGGTCATTAAAACAGAATGCAATAATCGTTACAGCTAAAAATGGAATGACAACAAGATGGTTTTTATCAGAACTGGTAGCTGATTTAGGAGAAACTCCTCAATATAATATTCCGGCTTTGTTTGAGCAAGCTACTCGTAAACTTATTGAAAAACCACAAATGCTAATTATAGATGAAGTTGATTATTTAATAAACGAATCAAGAGCAATTGAAACCATTAGAGATTTACATGATAAGACCGGAATCCCTGTTTTATTAGTTGGTATGGGTGTAGTTGATAAGAAACTTCGTAGGTACAAGCATCTTTTTGATAGAATTATAGACATTTATAAGTTTGAACCTTTTAATCTTGATGATGTAAAAGAAATCATAAGAACAATTTCCGATGTTTATATTGAGGATGAAGTCATTGAAGAAATACATAAGCGAGCCAATAGATTTCGTCAAATAGTAAAGATATTAACTAAAATCGAACATCTTGCCAAAAGTGAAGGTTATACAAAAATTACAAAAGAAGAATTGGGGTGGTAATATGGCAAGACGAAAAAAGAGATTAATAGAAAAGCAAATAGAAGTTGTTGCTAAAAAAATGAGTATTTTTACTTTGAATGATCTTGAAGTTTTATTAGAAAAACCCCGATTAGAACTTATACCAAGTTTGGAATTTTTGGTTTCAAAAAAGATATTAAAACATGAAGATAACTCATATATCTTTATACCTCCTAAAAATAAGGCAATTAAAGCTGAAGAACCTAATAAGCAAGAAAATTCTTTAGTTCATTGTTTACCTTTTAGACCTAAGAAACCAAAAGAAATTTATTTACGCAACATCAATGAAATGGATGGGTTTGTAGATTATTTTTTTGCTCCAAAGTATGTAAAAGATAGAATTAAAACAATGTTTAAAGTTATAAAAGAAGCTCAAGGTAAAAAAGGAAATAAATTAAAAGAAATTCTTGATAAAAATAATGTTTCTATGGATAGGTACAAAAAGTATAAATATGAATTTACTAATAACGGTTTAGTTAATGTGCTTGGAAAATCCACACATGAGCCGGGAGAAATTTTTTATTTTTACAAAGAATATTATCTTTCACCTAAGCAATTGAGTTCTAATGATGCTTGGGAACTAGCGATTCAGAGATTTGAAAAATTGATAAAATTGCGCTTGAATCGGAGTAAAATCACACCTCCAAAAACTATGTATGGTTGGTTAAAACAAGAATATACAACAGAGCAAATTGAAAAATTTCGGAATTATAACTTTTCAGAATTTGATACCGAAAAATTATTTTATGAGTAAGAGGCTATATATTAGCCTCCTTTTATCTTTTTAATGAATTTTGATGTGATATAACCTTTTTAACATTTATACAGATTTTGAACACCTTTTGAACACGCTAATAGGCTATTTTAATTCTCTGTCATAGTAACCTGAGAATATTCCTTGATTTCTTTTAAGAATTTATCTCGATCTTGTTCCCAAACATTATAATTAATTACAGGCAAGTTAAAATTCCCCAAAAGTTGTTCTTTAAAATCGTTTAATCTTGATTTATTAGAAATTTCAAACCCTGTAATATTTGGGTTTAAAAAGCCTTTCACTTCATTAAATGAAAAATCTGGAAGTATTATTGGTTGAAATGGTATATTTTTTATCCATATTGCTCCTGCTTCATTTAAGCAATATGGACTATTCATATAATTTTTTGAATACATAATAACAGCTAATACATTGTCTGTGGAATCCAGTTGAGATTTAATGTATTCAACATTATTTTCTCTAAGTGGAATTAAATATGCATCAGAAGAACTACAAAAAATTTTACCCTCATTACCACTTGTTGGTTTTTGGACACCAATATCGTGCAATAAGGAAATAAAACTATCTACAATATCTTTATCTTTTTCAGAATGGCTAATAAAGATTTTGTCAAAGTATTGAGGGAAAAAATCTCTTTTAATTTTTGTCAATGACTCAATAACAAATGATAAATCTCTCTCAGTACATCTTCGCTCATTTAGAACATCAAAATTACAATAAAGTTTCCTAATGTATGGAGAACTATCAGATAATTGTAAGCTGATACCAATTAAATTTTTAATAATTTGTCTTAGTTTGTAACGATTACTATAACCACTTGGCATGTCAAAGTTGGTCAATTCTTCTTTCGCCAAAGTAAGAACTTCGTTTAAATCTTGAAATTGTTCGTATGTATAAGTATCTGTCATGTTTAAAGTATAACATAAGAATAATCTGGCAGTTATTCATTATCATCTAAATCAAGTAAATCTGCATACAAATTATCAGCTTCTCGTCTAAGATAATTTACAATAGGCGTAATATTGCATAATTCTTCAATCTCAGGCTGTTCATTACAAAAATATGACAGTACAACCACTATGTTATAAATACGTGCTGCGTTTTGGGTAAATTTATCGATTTCTTTCTTTTCTAAACAGTAACTATTAACTTTCATAATCTATCCTCCTTTTCGCAAGCAACACACTATCAATGAAGCTTGAGAAAAGCTAGTAAAGAAACGAAAGAAGTTACATTTGGACATATTATTTTAAATAATTATTTTTGTATTTTGACAGAGTAATATAAGTTACTAGTCAATTCAAATTTTTCTTTATTGTGACTTTTAAAAACTTTATAATTTATAAGAATTGTAATATCATTATTCATATTAATTTTATTAATATAATCTTTATGTAAATATGTTATTACTCCAGAACAGACAGTAGCATCTATGTAGCTAAATGTATTATAATTATCATACCAATATTGCATATATCCTATTATTTGACCATTACTTTTAAATATTAGTTTATCTTTTTCTATTTCTATTTCTAAAGTTTTTTCATTTGGTATAAATAAATCTCTTTCGATTGTATACATTCTTTGAATATAATTACAACATTTATGGAACAATCCAATAAAGTATTCTGGAATATCTTCGGGAATAATAATTTTTCTGATATTTGAATGCCAAGGTATCTTTTTCATTTTTTCCCAAAGTTTCCCTCGCCTAAAAAATTCAAAATAATTTTCTAATGATTTTGGAGTATAGCTTAAATGCACTGGATAAATATCTATTGCAATAATTTCTTTATCAAATAATGTATCAGATTTTATTTTTAATGGACAAGATAAGTAAACTGGAATATAGTCATCTTCCCCAAAATTCCATTGTTTAAAATTATAATCTATTAACTTGTCAAGAAATATAGGCTTGGCTGTAGGCTTTAATTCCAATAAGCCAAAGTCAATTGGAATAAAATCTTGCAATAACAATAATACCAAATTGTCAGGTAAATTATATATATCTTTACAAAATGAAATTAATCTCAAGAATGCAGATATTTGAATGTCATCTTGGAGTAGTTTAATATTTGGTGAACCCGAGCATCCTATTTCACAAAAATAATCAATCTTTCCATAATAGGAACATTGCTCTTTATCTATAATTTTTTTTAGTTCAAACTCAAACTGTTTTTCTAAATTTAAATCTATATTGCATATTTTTTTTAAATGCTCTAAATTATTACTTACTAGCCCATTTTTTTGATAATTAATAGTATCTATTTTAAAACCATTTGGCACTGGTTCCGAATGGTTTTTATGCCAGGGTCTATTTTGTTTTTCAAATTTTATATTAAAAATTTCTCCTAGACATATATCTGATAAGAAAGAATGAGCTTTGATGCTTTGCTCTATTTCAGCCAAAGAAAAATAACTTTTTTGTTTTTGATTAATCAAATAAACAATTGCTAAAATTTCTAATACTTTGCTTTCCAAATGTTGTTTCTCTAAAAAGATAAGAAAATTATTTTTAAAATTTGGATTTGCAATTAAAAAGTCTTTTACTGCGTGAAAGGTTTGTTCTCTAACTAACATATCTGGCCATTTAAGCCTAGCCAAAAGAATTTGAAAGATAACATTTTTCATAACCAATCAACCTCTTTTAATGGTAAATCTGCCATATCATCTTCCAATAAATTAATAAATTTATACATTATTTGTTTTGCAAGTTTAAATTCATCCATTTGTATTAAAAAATATACAAGATGACTTTTACCTAATGAAAACTCATTACCATATTTATATTCCGAAGAATCAATTATAAAATCTTTCCACTTATTTTTATACAAATCTTTCACTATTTGAAATCTGTTTTTAGTATTTTCCCAACTGCTATAATGTTCTTCCCAACTAAGATTTTCGATTATGCTTCGTATTAGCCATATATAAGCAAAATCTTTGCCATTTAATGATAATGCAATATCAAAAATTTCATCTAAATATAAATTCTTAATAAAATTCTTTTTAATATTATAAAATTTTTCGAAAAAATCTAAAATTTCCATATCATAACCTCGCCCCCTCCAATGTTTTAACCAATCTAATAAACAATATTCATTAGAATAATCTAGTTTACTAATAAAGTCATTTAATTTGTCAACTGGATATTTTTCATAATCAAATATTACATTTTCTTTATGCAAAAAGTTATCATTTGAAGAATATTTATTTTCCTCTTTTAATATAGGCCTTCCGACCAAATTTTTATGTTTTATAATTGTTTTGCTATCATGTGCATAATTAAAAAATGGATTATCTGATGTAATTGTTTCTAAAAGAAGTTCTACATCTTGATCATTAAAATTTATATTTTCTAAAACTTCGTTTAAGCATTCTTTCGCACTATGCCATTCTTCTTTATCTAATAAATAATTATAATATTTGACAACATACTCGTATGAATATTTGCAAAATAACCTCATAAAAATTTTTTTTGCATAATTAGAATTTTTATCTGTTACGTATTCAATGTTAATAATTATTCTGGCTAATTTTTTTAAAATACCATCAAATCCGGTTTTTTCTACATCCATACAGTATTCTACAATTTTTAATACTTCAAACAATAGTGGATCTTTATGATAACCATACCCCATAGCCATACAAAATGCCTTATCTAGATATAATTTTGCATCATCTATTATTTCATGTATTTGGGCAAACTTCGCAAGAATCAAATATTGGTCTGTACGTTCTTGAGTATACTGTAAATTAGTATCTAAAATACCTTGTTCCTTTTTTAGATAAAATTTTACAGCATTTTCTGTTAAATATTTAATATTATTCTCAAAATAATCTTCTATCCAATTAGCTTCATGAAAATGTTTAAAATTAATAAGAGAAGCAATATCTTTTTCGTCTAATTTTTTATTATCAATTTTTAATAGTATTAATAAATCAGTTATAATTTTTGTTATACTTGAACAGACAATCCTGTATTTTGAATTCCATCTAACTTCGTTTAAAATATCACTTTCTGAAAAGTTTTCAAAAAAAGCTAACAAATTATTTAAATTGATTTCTTGTGATTTTTTTATCATTTCAGCAATAGTATTAGAAACATCAATAAGTGTTATTACAAAATTTTCAAAACCATTGTAGGTTTCAAACTTGTGAATATACGTTCTCTTAGTAAGTTTATTATAGAGATTTTCAAAAAATAAAGAATGGAAATAATTTTCAAGATCGGGGCATCTACCTGAATATTCATAATCTTCATTTTTTCTTTTGTGTACAATTGAATTTTCTAAAGAGTTTACGTTAGTCTGAAGAAAATTCTTATCTAAATAAAGCATCAATGCTAGGTATGGATTTTTCAGTATATTTTCAGATAACCCCCAAGAAGTTAAATCAATTTTTTGTTCAATAGCATATAAACATAACCTTCTAATTATTATATAATTAGAAGCATTTTTTGAAATAAAATTTTTTATAAGATGGGTTCTTTTTAATGCACATAGATGGTTAAAAAGAAATATTAATCCATTTTCATAATTTGCATCAATTAATTTTTCCTGTATCTCGCTTATATTACTAGAATTTGCTAAGACGTGTAGTAAATTGTTATCTTCTGTATCTTGTGAAACAGAAACTTTTTTATATTTTAATTTTATTTGTCGAAAAATTTCTTTAATTTTAATATCTTTATTTTGACAAAAATCACTCAACGAAACTAATTCATATGAGCTTAAACTATTTAAGGAATCAAACATATAATTTATTGCATATTGATTTTTATATAGATTACAGTAAAGATGACAGAATAACTCAGCACGGTATGTATTAAATTCAAGTGAATTTCTAAGTCGATTTTTTAAATGTCTTAGCTCAATAGTTTTAACAAAATCGTTTAAATAAAAAAATGTAATTTGTTCTGCTCTAGTTAAAAATTTTATTATTAAAATAAAAGAATATCCTTTTTTAAAATATTCTTTTATTTTATCTTTGGAAATATCAAGTACATCTGAGTATTCACCTAATCTAGCTTTTATAAGTGGTAAATATAAATCAGTAAAAATATTTTCTTTTTGTGTTGAAATCCATTTTTTTATATATTTTAAGCATTTTATTTGTTCTTCATTAGTTATGTGTTCTTTAATATATACAAATATACTTTCATGAAAAGCTTTTATAAAATATCCATTATTAAATAATAAATGTCGAATTTGGTTATAATATTTTAAAGCATCCGAAATACCGTTTTGAGTCAAACATTCTTCCAAATCACTTTTCTTCCAAATATCAATTTCTGAAACAATATAAATATATAAAACTAACTTGCTATATTCATCAACTTTGTTTAATAATTCTTTATAATATTCTCGTATATCATTCTGTGGACAAATAGGCATTTTTTCTATATCAAAAGGTAAAAGTCTTAGATTATTATTTAAGGCGGCTTCTATGGAATATATTAGATGTAGAGGATGTCCATTTGTAAGTTTATAAAATGCTTCTGATATATCAGTATAATAATCTGAATAATAATTGTTAGGTACAGAAATTCGATTATCATTAATAAGGTAATTTCTAATACTTTCAATCGACATAAAAGGTAACGTATACCATTTTTCTCTTTCAATGTCTAATAATTTATATGGTAACATTCCAGAGTCTATAGGTTGAGTACCTACTATTAATTTAATATTATCAGGTAATGGAAAAAGATTATTAAATAATGTATCTAAGTCATCTTTTTTTCCTATATCTCGCCATACATGATCTAAACCATCAATAATAATTACAATTAGCCTATCTTTATAATTTTTAGAAAGTTCGATTAATACCTTTTCTAATTCATCATTATTAGTGAATTTCATTGAAAAAATATTATTAGTTTGTTCTAAAAGAGAGTTTTTAATATCAAAATATCTATATCTTTTTTCATTTTTACTTTCTACAGATATATAATAATGATGCCTGATCACAAATATATCATCTTTTTCTAGTTGAGTTTTTAAATAACTGATGTAAGTACTTTTTCCTACACCTGGGGAACCAGTTAGAATAAAGCATTTTTCATTACTGTTTTTTATTTGTTCAATGATATTTTTATGAAATTCCATATTCGGTGGAATATAATTTTGAGGAATAAAAAATTCTTGATCAAGAGGTTTTGGAGGTCGACATTGTAAAATATTTGTTAGAATTTCTAGTGTTATCTTGTTGTTACTATATAAAGATGTGCTTCTAATAAATTCTTTAAAAAAACACCAATCAGCTTTTGCATCACTAAATACAGAATATTCATTAAACAAATCTTCATCTAGACTTATTAAATCATAATTTAGAAACTCAAATGTACAATTATCAAAAAATAATTTACAATTTTCTTCTGAACCAATCTGATTAATTAAAATTGTTTTTTTATCATTAGGAATATCATTCCAAGATATTTTATTATTTTTAATTATTTGTAAAATCTCATCAGAAGGTTGTTTGTTTGTAACAATTTTTGCTTCATAGAGTTTATCCTTTAAA
>JAAVBM010000082.1 GCA_014803505.1 bacterium
CATTTTTCCATATATCTCTTAACTTACAAAGACCGTCTATTATCTCCTGTCTTTGGACGTCAGTACCTTCGCCATATTCAACACTATCTTTGGTGAATAATGATGTCTCTTTAATCAGGTTGTTCTGGACTTTCCTATAGGCCTTAATATCGACAAAACTAAAAACCAATTTCTTTGTATAACCTTTTATACCGTTTCCTATATGCCATATTTTAGACAAGATAGTGCGAGGAGGTATTTCTTTACAAAGAATTATAGGATCAAATCTCCATATAATACGGTCGGTTCCTATCCTATCGGATAGTTCCCTAAATGTCTCAATTCGCTTTTCTATAGATGGTAAGTTAGGTTCTAATCCTTCTCTTTCATAATCATTCAGTGTTACCTGAAAATAATAATGAATGCCCATCTCATCCAATATATGAAGATACGGGATTATGGGAGCTGGATTTTTTGTCCAAAAAACAAATACCTTACATTTTGAGAATGATATGTACTGTTTCTGTCGATTGAATGGGTTTATCCATGTACAATACCCCTTTGCCAAGCGATTAAAAAACCATTTGGCATAAAATGCTGGAATATCGGTAGAACGACTTGCGGAAATAATAACTGGGGCAATCGCTTCTGCTTTATATCCAGAATCAGTTGTTATGAGAATCTTTTCAGTCATGGTAAAATCTTAATAAATAAGACTTTAACTCATCTAATTTACGACTATTGTCTGGAGTCCGCTCCAATGCTTTTCGATTCTTTGGTGAAAGGCACCACTTACAGAAATGGTCAATTACATCCGAATTATTACGACGATATTGACTGGGGTTCTTGCTGTAGTATCCTGAACGATAACTCTTCTGGAACTCAATAAATATATCTAATATTAGTTGAGAGTCTACACCTATAAATGATCTAATGACTTCGATTGCATAGTCATCAAATATAATACTTCTGGTCGCTGAATCTCTGTTTTGATTGCTCGTATTTGGATTGTTTGTATATCCAATATGACCTAAGTTTACTGGATAGTTCGCATTAACTTGACTAAACGACTTTTGAGTGCGATTCGAGGAAGAATCTCCACTATCTTCAAAACCAGTAAAAAGTCCTCCAAGAGCATCTTTAACGCTACTAAATGTTTCTTTAGCCCTTTTTAAAGCTGTCTGCGAAGTTGAATCATTGGTCTTTCTTTTTGAATTTCTGACCATTTCATAATCAGGACAAAATTCTTGTTGCATTTCTTGCCAAGCCTTTGTTTTGGAACTCCATTTTGAATAGTCATTAAGGACACATACAAATACATATCCATCGTCACTATCCCCAATTTTTTCTAATGCAGATTTAAGTTCTTCATCGAGTTTATGCTGATTCCTCTTTCCTTTGCGGACATTAGAACAATAAAACTCCCATACCCTATCTTTGAAAGATTTAATGGTTGTATGTGAGGTGTTTATCTCTTTGGGTCGCTCTGACGCCATTACCTTGGAGGAAATATCAATTTTTTCTCCATGGATGGAACCATGGAACTCCTTATAGACAGAGGCTACATAAGAACTATCGTTATTTAGTAACAGGTCTGTAAAATCTCGCGTGAGATTAGCAAACCCATTCATCACTCCATAGAATGCAAATGCAAGTCGATAATTTGTCATTCCTTTTCTCTTCATAAAATCTAAAAGGACTTCCCAGTCATCACCCTTGAGTATCACAGCAGCTAAAGAACTTAAAACACCATTATCCCATTTTTGATTAAATTCGTCACCCCTGACATGTCTTCTCAACAGATTCATATAGGTTCGAATAGGACTTAGTTCCCAGTCCGTGCCCAATATGTTTTTTGCAACAGCGGTTAATGTATCTGTCAACTCAGACCTTTGTGAGGAAATTTTACCACTGATGGACTCTGCAGTTAAAATATAGTTGACTAATCCAATAAATAATTGGTTCTCAACTCTATTGGAGATTACTGTTTCCTTTATAGAACGGAGTTTATTATCAGCAACCACTATCTCACTATCTTCAGGTGATAGCAATACTCTATTAGTTGCAGATATAGAGGATACTCTTTTTAATTCGTCTGATACCCACTGAAGCGCAGGATTATTTTCTGATACGCCATCTCGTAGTTCTCTGAAAAAGAAATTAGGGTCTAAGTTTGATATAGCTTTCCCATATTTGCTACATGCGTTAACAATCTCAACAGCTTTATCTCTATTGTTAACTATACGCTCAATTTCTCTAAAGAGAGGAGTTCTAAAGAGTAATGAACCCACCAAGGAGATTACTTTATTTTCCTGTTCTTTTGATGGCTGGCGAGATGGATTTGACAGTATTGCTGCAAAGATATTTTGTAAGTCTTTTAAGGTATTGTAGTATTCAATACCAGATTTATCACATGATAACAAGGCTCCTATGTAATATCCATACAGTAATCCTTTTAATCTATTGATAATCCTATCATGTTCAATTTCAACGATATTCGCATCTGATGAAATTTCATTCGTAATACAAGAGTAAGCTCCTGTAGGATTATATACTTCAAATCCCTTTTGATAAAGACGTATCATCTTTGTTTCCAAACTGCTATCGGACAAAGAGATGGTAACAAGTTTATCTTGTTCTCGAAGAAAAATAAATCTTGTATTCCAAGGGTTCAAATATATAGTTTTATCCGTTACATATATTCCTTTTTCTATTTCGTGAAAGATTTCGTCAGTAGTTATCTCAATAATCATTGGATGGTCTTCCAAATCACTTTCACCTCTCTCCAATCTTGACAATGAATCATATAGAATTATGGAGTTATTCTGTTCATTCTCAGCGATTTTAAACCATCTGGAGTAACCAAATCCTCTCTTTTGAAAGAATATGCTCGGGGATATACTCTCGCTGGAGAGTATATTATTGAAGTTTAGAGTTGTAGTTGGTATATAGTACTTCATAGTTACATATCCTCGATAGTGTCAATTTCAGTATTTTTATAAAGACTGGAGTCTACATTCGAAAGTGGAGACGATAGCTGCCCTGAATATAGTATGTATAGATTACGATATGTTCTTGTTAGAGCAACGTACAATGCCTTCTGATTTGAATCTCCATCTTCAACAAAGTCTTCCATGAAGGGGATGAATATGGTTTCAAACTGCAATCCCTTTGCACTATGATATGTCATGATTTTAGGGTTCGTGGAATCAAAATTAAGATTATCGACATTATTCCTAAAGTCTTCTTTATCATTATATCGATATTCATAATTTCCCCCCATTCTTGACAGTGTATGATAGGTTCTTAAAACCGTTTCATTATCTGGTAAAAGAATAGCGACATCATCCATATTATTACTCTCTATGATTCGGTGAATGGCCTCTAATTGCTTTTCTCTCGAATCATATTTAATCATTTTAGGCAATTCCTTTTCTTGACTTTTATAAGTACTTTCTATAAAAGGTGGCAGGTCAACTCCTATAGGTTGAACAAAACGAGCAACAGGGAGAGGTAATCTGTAATTCTTGTATAGTTCCCAATCTTTTGCTGATTTCGCGCTTGGAATTGCAGTTCTTATTTCGTCAACAGCAATAGTATCTTTTAAGCCTTGATATATTGATTGAGCAGTATCTCCGAAGAAGAAAAAGTTCTTATTCGTAGATGTGATAAATTGTTCTATCTCTGCTTCACTAAAATCTTGAATTTCATCGACAATTATGTAATCTGAGTGAGGAGCATTAAGCCTTTTGTCCCAATACCAATGGTGATAAAAAGGATTCGTCAGTCCGAGTTCCTTTTTGCCCGAATTCATATAGTTACAAAGTGCTTTTGTAAAAACGATTATTTGGTAGTTTGTACCTTTCTCTTTTTGAATTCGTTGGGCTTTTATTAGTGCCAATACAGACTTTCCACTACCAGCACATCCTGATACAATACAAGATTTATCAAGAGTTGCCATTAGAACACGAATCTGATCTTCATCTAATTCAGATTCTTTTATCATCCAGTCTTTTTTCATCTCATTTAGTTGTTAAGAATTCTCCATGATATTTTACTTGCATCACTTGATTTACAAGAATGGGAAACATAAAATACTTCATTGTAATCGTCATTTCTCATACAAACTTTTGAGCCTGTATCTTTACAAGCTTTATCAATAAGTTTGGGCAACCATTCTTGTTGTTCTTCGTTAAATGAAGACACATCCGCCAAACATATTATACCATTTGGAGAAAGTTTATTGCTTAAAATACTCAATATATGCTGATATGGGTTTCTTTCATCAAACTGACGAAGGGAAGCCATTTCACAAATGGATTTGAATATTAAGATAATGTGATTATCTGTTGGTATATGAGGTTCGATTATAGACATATCATATATGTCATCTATTCTCAAGGGCATTAAACTTAAACTGACTCCCTGATGATAATCTTTTTTGAATCGATCAATAATAATCTCCAATAACCTTAAAGCACTAAAATTCCCATCAAGGGCTTTTATGTTTATCCTGGAAATGCTCAAATTTTCTATTATCGCACACAGTAACCCTAATAATTCGCCTCCTGACCCGCATCCGAAATCAAAAATATTGAGGGTTGTTTCTTTGTCAAAAACGCTTTTGTGCACTTCAAAATATTTGGTAAAAACACAATAAGATTCTGCAAAACTTCTGGGGAAGTAGGTGCCCAGATATTTGATAATCTCAGTCCTATCCCAATTTAGAACAACCATATCACTCCTACATGGTTGAAAGTTTGCCTTAATATCTTGATATATTAAGGTATCCAGCCACTTAGGTATCTTAATGTGGTTTTTCCCAAGTTTTTCTACTATGGGGTCCATTTTACGCAGAAGTTTCTGTTTATAAAATCAATGACTTCCAAATAGAGCTGACAGGAGACCAATCCTTTTTGCAACTAATCGGAAGTTCTGTGATATGTTGATATAAGAAGTTCTTACATGTTTTTGGTCTATGTCAGCACAAGTGCTTTAATATGCAAAGTTACGAAATTTTTCTGAAACTCTGGGTATCAATCGTGAAGATTAACTTTTCTACAAGAGGATGTTATGAATAAATAGACCACTAACAATCTAATTAGTAGTTTTCAATCGCTTCAATGAAGGGTTGGTCGTATTCCTCAAAACTGCGGAGGGGGAATTGTTCTACTGGGGCACCCTCCATTTTGCCATGTCCAAGACCAGCACAAAATGCAAGTGCTTCCTGTTCTGTGGTAAACTCCACAGGTTCATCGAACATCAGATACTCGTCCTCTGACAGATAGTTTTTGAAACCATCTATATCATTGTTCTCAATGAACTCTATGAGGTTGGGGTCTGTGATGACAAATACTTTTGCTGACATATATTTGCGTTTATAATCCTTGCTATCACAAAGTTAGTAAAAATCTTTGACATATGAAAACATCTTCTTAAATAGATTTTTTGAGGTCAGCCAATATTGGCTTAATTCTGTAATAAAATAAAATCCTTGACCTTTGCAGTATAAAATTTTAAAAACAAAATAATATGATTGTAGACACAATGACATTCGATGAGATTGCCGACTATCTCAATAAAACGTCCTTTTCAAAAGCTAACTTTACTGCAATTAATCAAGAGCACATAATCCCTAATGAGAAGAAGTATAGACGGGCGATAATCAAATGGAAGCAGAATCCCAATCATACGGAATACAAAATCTTCACACCAATTATTTCGAATGGGACATGTAATGAAGAATGGGTTTTTATCCCTTTTGCTGTCAACACTAACGACCAATATTTTATCATTTTTAACACTTTTTTTTATCAAGGTCATAGGTACGTAGCATTAAGTTCGGATGATAGTGACGTTGTGTTCTTCTCGTGGCACTCTCTTCGCCGATACTCTGAACGCTTTCTCAAAGAACCCAATCCAACAATAGATAATGAATTTATTGGGGAGATGTTAATTTACAACAGCTCATTTTATCGTACGACATATACATATAAAGGAAAGCTATCCAAAATGTATGTATCAACTGATGGAGGTTTTTTATGTGATGAATATCAGAGATGCGTTGTTGTAAATACGTTTATTTCTGCCAACGAATATTTCTCAAACCAAGAGCAATTGGATAGGGATGCTTTTGAGGTTCTTAAAAGAGCAGAGAAAGAAGCTTATGGAATTTGGATCAGGAGGGCTTGACAACTAACCTATATAGCTTTGCCAACCATTGTGGTGGAAGGAAACACAGCAGATTTTTCAGAAATGTTCTACAATCTGATAAATCGAGAAATATTAAGCACAAAAAGACCACAGCAAACAATTTGTGTTTGCTGTGGTCTCAGAAACATATATTGATAGAGATGAAGTCATCTTTTCAGGAACTCATCAAGATTCTTGATTATTACATTTTCTCTTATCTCTTGTGAAGGGATAACCATCACCTTGTTTTCATCTACAAGTTCTGTTCGTTTCAGAAGATTATGCAATGGTGTTGTCTTAATTTCCTGCTCCAAGAACTTACTGCGGTTTAGAACTATCTTCATATCTATTAATCTCTATTGTGTATCTTGTCTGGGAAGGGAAATACATGTCTTTCCATAAATGTGTAATCAGTTATAAAACAATCATCCACTTCATCAGAAGTGTAGTCCAAAGGTTGGTCAAATTCAATAGTGCTGTATTTGGTGTAAACCTTAAAGAGTTTTGACAGTAGTATTTGGAAGCCAGCGGTGTTGCATTGTATTGAGTACCCGTCAAATTTCCAAATCTTCTTGTCTTGGGATGTATCACCACCATTGTGCAGGAAATCCTCCATCGCTTTCAAGTAACACATATAATGTTCCATGTCGTTAAGAGTTCCCTCTCGCTGCTTTTCTAATTCCTTGTTGTATAATACACCGTAAATGATTTTACCATCACCTTTCATTTTCAGGGGTCTGCTGAATATTGCTGCTGCATTATAGGTTGTTGTATCTTTTTTCTTCATCTCATATTTATATATTGTATATGATATTTATGGGGTAGTCAAAATAATATGTCAACGTTATTTTGATTTGATCAAAACTGCGAACGAAACTACGAAAACATATAATCTACGAAGATAGGAGTATGAAGAATCAGCGAAATGCGAAATAATGCGAAAAGTCTCATAATCTTCAGTTTAAGTCCTGGTCATGTCGAAATTTACGATTAAATTCGCTGTATCAAAATAATCATAAAAAATTAAAAGACATGAACATACAAGAACAATCCAAATGGAATGAGAAACACTTCCAAATATGCCTTGCATTGATAGCACGTCCCGTAGTCAGCACATACGGTAGTGTTCCACCCATAAATTTTGGAGATATCATCAACAAGGCTGACAGAATGGTCAACCTCTTAAAGGAACGAGAGCAAAATCTTCGTGCGAA